>PEXF01000059.1:10352-17847 GCA_002779205.1 Candidatus Hydromicrobium americanum | reverse complement strand
TCTTATCCAATGATTATATTACAACTGCTTATGCAAAAGGATTATCAACTAATATGGTGATAGGTAAACATGCATTAAAAAATGCTTTAATACCGGTAGTGACTTTAATAGGAATGGATTTAGGTGCTTTAATGGGCGGCGCTATTCTTACCGAGACCGTATTTAGCTGGCCCGGTGTTGGAAGGACAATTTATTTGGCAATTCTTCAGAGGGATGCACCCGTGGTAATAGGCGGAACAATAATACTGGTTATGATTTTTGTAGTTATGAATTTAATCGTAGATATTATATATGCATTTTTAGATCCCAGAATCAGATATGAAAAAAAGGAAATACAGGTTTAAATGGCAAGTATAAAAGAATTAGAAGTATTGGAAGAAATTGAGACTGGAAAAAAATATTCAAGGACATCACTTTATAAAGATGCATGGAAGAGGTTAAAGAAAAATAAACTTGCTATGCTCGGGCTTTCTATAGTGATACTACTAATTTTAATAGCTATATTTGCTCCTTTAATCTCGCCTTATAACCCCATTTTAAGAATAAAGGAAGATTCATCACTTGGTCCCAGTATGAATCATCTTTTTGGAACAGATTTGCTGGGCAGGGATATCTTCAGCAGAGTTATTTATGGAAGCAGGATTTCCATAGAAGTTGGAGTTATAGCGGTAGGTATATCAGTAATTATAGGTCTTTTCTTTGGTGCTCTCTCAGGCTATTTTGGTGGTATTTCTGATGCATTAATTATGCGAGTAGCAGATATTTTCTTTGCATTCCCATATATTTTGGGGGCAATAGCAATAATGACGATTTTAGGTCCCGGAATAGTAAATATATTTATAGCAATTGGGATTTTAGGGTGGGCTTCAATTGCAAGAATTTTTAGGAGCTCCATTTTAACAATTAAAAATAAGGAATACATTGAAGCAGCAAGAGCAATGGGTGCGGGTAGTAGCAGAATAATAATGAGACATATTTTTCCTAATTCATTTGCCCCAATAATTGTTTATGCAACAATGAATGTTGGGACCGCAATAATAGTAGAGGCAGCATTAAGCTTCCTTGGAATAGGGGTTCAACCTCCGACACCTGCATGGGGTAAAATGCTTGCGGAATCTCTGGCTTATATTGATATAGCCCCATGGATGATGTTTTTTCCAGGGTTAGCTATTTTAATAACAGTTTTAGGATTTGTACTGCTTGGTGATGGGTTGAGAGACGCATTTGACCCGAAGTTAAGGTAGTTTTTAAAGGAGATAGTTAATATAAAAATTATAGATTTCTATTTAATTAAATTTTTTTAAAATGGCAGAAACAGAAAACAATAAAATCTTAGAAGTTAAAGATTTAAGGACATATTTTTATACAGATGACGGGGTGGTTAAGGCAGTTGATGGGGTCAGTTTTGACCTTAAAAAGGGGGAAACCCTCGGTATTGTAGGCGAAACCGGCTGCGGTAAGAGCGTAACTGCTCTTTCAATTCTGAGATTAATTCCACAGCCGATGGGAAAAATAGTTGAAGGTAAAATAATCTTTGACGGAAAGGATTTATTAAAACTTGGGCAAAAAGAGCTTCAAAATTTCAGAGGCAATAGAATTTCAATGATTTTTCAGGATCCAATGACTTCTTTAAATCCTGTATATACAGTTGGCAACCAGGTTATGGAATCTTTAGTAGTGCATAGAAAATTGAGTAAAGAAGAAACCAGAAGGGAAAGTTTGAAACTTCTGGAAATGGTTGGGATACCGGAACCTAAAAGAAGGTTTGCGAGCTACCCTCATGAGTTCAGCGGGGGTATGAGACAAAGAGTGATGATTGCCATGGCAATTGCAAATAGCCCCAGTGTTCTTATAGCTGATGAACCAACAACTGCACTTGATGTAACAATTCAGGCTCAAATATTGGAATTAATGGATGAGCTTAAACATAAAACAAATTCCTCGATAATAATAATAACACATGACCTTGGTGTAGTGGCAAAATATGCAAATAGGGTAATGGTAATGTATGCGGGTAAGCCTGTCGAGTTTTCAGATGTTGATAATATATATTATAAGCCGATGCATCCATATACAATCGGCTTGATGAAATCCATAACAAGGCTGGATGAGGAAAAGAAAAAGTTGTTAAAACCAATTGAGGGATTGCCGCCAAGTTTAATAGATTTGCCAAAGGGTTGCATATTCAGGATAAGATGTAAATATGCTATAGATCAGTGCAAAAAAGAATACCCACCTCTTGTTGAAATAGAGAAAGACCATCATGTCTCATGTTACAGGGCAAAAGAATTCATGGATGGAATACTTGAAAGATTTGGTAATTAAATATGGAAAATAATATTTTATTAGAAGTTAAAAATTTAAAAAAATACTTTAAATTAAGAAGTGGATTTTTGTCTCAAAGATTTGCAGGTTCTGTAAAAGCGGTAGATGATATAAGTTTTTTTATTAGGAGAGGCGAAACCTTTGGACTTGTAGGTGAAACAGGCTGCGGTAAAACAACTGTTGCAAGAGTGATATTAAGGCTTGTACCCCAGACGGGTGGGGAAGCAATATATAATAAAGTAAATATATTCAAACTTACGAGCAGGGAAATGTTTAAAATAAGAAGAGAAATCCAGGTAATTTTTCAGGATCCATATGCTTCACTTTCACCTAGAATGACTATAGGGGATATTATAAGTGAACCAATGGAGATACATAAAATCGACAGTAAAAAAAATAGAATGAAAAAAGTGAAAGAATTTTTAAGTATAGTTGGTCTTAATCCAGAACATATAAATAGATATCCTCATGAATTTAGTGGTGGCCAGAGGCAAAGAATTGGGGTGGCAAGAGCTCTGGTTTTAACTCCAAAGTTACTGCTATGCGACGAACCCGTATCTGCCCTTGATGTATCTGTTCAGGCACAGATTCTAAATTTACTGACGGATCTGCAGAAAGAATTTAATCTTACTTATCTTTTTATTGCCCATGATCTTTCTGTAGTAAAGCATGTAAGTGATAGAATAGGTGTAATGTATCTCGGAAAGCTGTTCGAAGTTGCAAATAGTGAAGATTTGTATAAAAAACCACTTCATCCCTATACAATGGGGCTATTATCTGCAATTCCTATTCCTGATCCTGAAATGGAGAGGAAAAGGAGGAGAATTGTTCTGGAAGGGGACGTTCCCAGCCCTATCGACCCTCCTAAGGGCTGTAGCTTCCATCCAAGATGCCCCAATGCTCAGGATATTTGCAGCAGGAAAGAACCTGAATTAAAAAATTATTCAAAAAACGAAAATGAGCATCTTGCTGCATGTTTTTTTGCCGGAAAACATATTTAGGATAAAAAAGCTAGAATTTTTAATAAAAATTTGGTTTACTAAAAAAGATTAATTATAATAATAAACTTTTATGAGCGGAAAAGTGAATAAATCAAATAAAAAAATAATACTAACTGTTTTACTGATTCTGATATTTATAAGTATTTATATGTATTCATGTGAGTATAATGATTTGGGACTATTTACTACATTAGACGGTGAAGAAGAAACCGGTAATGGAAAAAATGTTGCTAATGAATTGGATATTGGTAGTAAAGAATTTTTCCTTGAATTAAAAGAAAAGCAAAAAAATAAAAATCCTTTAAATGACATTAATGTCAGAAAGGCTATATTCTATGCAATTGATAGAAAAAGAATTGTTAATGAATTACTTGGTGAATATGGCGAGGTACTTAATAGTTTATTTACGAAAGATTCATATTATTATAACTCATCATGGTCAGAATATAATTATGATTTAAATAAGGCAAAAGAGTTTTTAAGTAAGGCAGGATATGTTGATAATCCACTGTATATTATTATAGGCTCTGATGATAGAATCTCGAGGAAAACAATAGACAAAATGATCAAAGAAGATTTAGATAAAATTGGAATAAAGATATGGATTTTAAATGAGCCTTCTAAGGAATGGTATCAAGATTGTGTCATGAAAGGTAATTATGAACTTGGTGTCTGGGCAATTAAAAATTTTGATGGGAGCAGTTTAAATTTTAATTTCAGTTCAGATAAGATACCTATTTACAAAACAGATGAAAATAAAATTTGTGAAAATTTTTATTGGTATAACAATCCAGATATTGATGAAATTCTAATGAGAGCCGCAAAGGAAAGTGATACCGGGAAAAAGAAAGAGTTATTTAAGGAATTTCAGGATACTCTAGCCTCGGATGCAGTGGTACTACCACTATACAGTAGGTTAGTTTCTATTGCTTACAATAACAAAAAAATAAAAAACATAGATATCAGTATTAAAAATAATAAAGTTTTTTTCAATATTGAAAATTGGATTCTACCCAATAAAGAGCAAACAGGTGAAGAAAAAATAAATGAGATAGTTGTAGGATATGAAGGTGAAAATTATATACTTTCAAATCCATTCGATTTAAATTATATAAACAATCTTGTATGGGAAGGCTTATGGGAGATTAATGAAGAAGGAGAATACGAACCAATATTAGTAGAAGAGCATTATGATTCTCTTGAGCACAGTGTAACAAGCATATCAAGTTTGGAAGTCAAGGTTATACTTAAAGATAAGATATTCTGGGAAGATGGGAGTTCCATAACTTCTGAGGATGTAAAGTATACATACGATACTATATTGGAGAACGATAGTATTGTAAATATTAATGAAGATTACTCTAAAGTTGAAGGAATTGAAATAATAAATGAAAAAGAATTCAATATTGTTTTTAAAGAAAATTTTAAGGACTGGAAGAAACTTTTCGGTATTATTTTTCAGAAGGGATCATTAGAAGAAAAGGACATAAACAATTTTTCTACAGAAGATATTGTAGCCAGTGGCCCTTATAAAATAGAAGAGTATGTAGATAGAGAATATTTATTACTGAAAAAAAATGAATTTTATTTCGGGGAGGCACCAGAAATAGATTACATTAAAATTTTATTTGATACGGATATTAATAACCTTATCAGTATGCTTAAAGACGGGGAAATAGATTTACTTAGTATCCCGACGGATTTAGATTTAATGAGAGATCTGAAGGAAAATGAAGATCTCAACTTATGGGTGGAGCCAGGTAACATGCTGGAACATCTAGCTATCTGCTTAAAACAAAAAGAAGAGTAAAATTCCAAAGGTTTAATAGCTGTTCTTTAACAATCAAATGGTTTATTGACAATGACAAATATTATTTTTAGAATTGAAAAAGCCAAAAAGTTATTGTAATATCTTCAAATTTAAATTTAATTAAATTTGCAATAGGTCGGAATGGCGGAACTGGTAGACGCGCAAGGTTGAGGGCCTTGTGAACAGTATTGTTCATGGGGGTTCAAGTCCCCCTTCCGACACCAGGAAATTTAACAAATATGGTTGAAATTATGAAGTTAGATTATTGAAAGCATGCCATAAGTGCATGTTTTCAGGGACTTGAAAAGACGGACTGAGTCGAAGGCGAGGGAGTCTGCGGCTCTGCAGCGAACGGAGTGAGACGAAAGACCAAGTCCCCCTTCCGACACCAGGAAATTTAACAAATATGGTTGAAATTATGAAGTTAGATTATTGAAAGGACGGACTGAATCGAAGATGAAAGAAGCATATCTATATAAAAAACTTGATGATAAAAAAGTAATATGTAATCTTTGTAATCACAGATGCATTATAAAAAATCAGGATAAAGGAAAATGCTTTGTCAGGAAGAATATTGATGGGATACTATATTCTCTTGTATATCGGAGATTAATTGCAGAAAACTCTGATCCAATTGAAAAAAAACCTTTGTTCCATTTTTTACCGGGTACAAATTCCTTATCGATAGCAACAGTCGGATGTAACTTTAAGTGCTTTTTTTGTCAGAATTTTAATATTTCGCAGGCACCATCAGATTTTGACATAATAGAGGGAAGAGATGTTTCTCCTGAAGAACTTGTAAGTCATGCTCTTGCTAATGGAGATAAAAGTATATCATATACTTATACTGAACCGACTATTTTTTTTGAGTATGCTTATGACACTGCAAAATTGGCGAGTGGAAAAGGATTAAAAAATGTTTTTGTGACTAATGGTTTTATGACTAAAGAATGTATAATAATGATAGAACCTTACCTTGATGCAGCAAATGTAGATTTAAAGAGTTTTTCAGAAGAAACCTATAAACGTAAAATGGGGGGGAGGTTAAAGCCTGTTCTAAATAATATTATTTTAATGAAAAAGCTTGGTATATGGGTTGAGGTTACAACTCTAATAATACCGGGAATTAATAACTCCAAAGGTGAATTACAGGAAATAGCAAAATTTTTAGCTGCGATTGATAAGGGCATACCATGGCATATAAGTGCTTATTATCCACAGTATAAGTCTGATATACCTCCCACAAGCGTGGAACAAATAAAAATTGCCATTGATATAGGAAAAAGTGCAGGATTAAAATATGTTTACGGAGGAAATATTCCAGGAAACACATATGAAAACACCTATTGCCCTAATTGTAATAGCATATTGATCAAGAGATTCGGGTTTTCAGTTTCAAATAATAAAGTAAAACATGATTCTTGTTCAAATTGCGGTCAGAAGATAGATGGAATATTTCAGGAAGATTAATCCTGACATTTAATCTTTAAAATTTTAAATTTAAATATAAAAGAATACATAAAGGCTTACTTAACTTTTAAATAAAATTATTCTATAATATCTTCCTGTTGCATGTAAGGCGGCATAGCCAAGTGGTAAGGCGGAGGTCTGCAAAACCTTTATCCCCGGTTCGAATCCGGGTGCCGCCTCCAGGATTTTATGTATTTAAAAAATTATAAAAATTACTAATTTTTTTTAAAAAGTAGAAGCATATAAAAAACCAGATGAGTAGTTATTAGATTTAATATCACTAAAAAATTTTAATAAACCATTGTTATTATGTATAAATTGGAAGGAGATATAATATGGGTTACACCCAAGACGTGCTTTCAAATGTTTTAGAGAAAAATCCCGGGGAACTGGAATTTCATCAAGCAGTAAGCAGTTTGATCCAAAATTAGTTGGAGAATTTATAAAAATTTTGGAAGAGGAATAAGTTATATACAATTTCACATAATACCCATTACTGCGCAGAATTTGATTATCTTAAGATAATAATAAAATTAAAAAATGTTTTATGGGCCAATAATATATCATTCTACAATTCTGAGTTCTATTATATCTCCATCTGAAATTTTTTTAAGATCAGGAAGACTTTTATTATCTATTATTTTTCCAATAACTGTGACTGGACTTGCTGCCTGTGGTTTGTCTCCAGTACTGGCAGGAGTTTTTCCGAAGAATATACAGAAGGCATTTCCGGGAGGCCAGTAAGCTACAGAACCTATATCCAGGATTTCTATGCCATTTTCAAGCTCAGAATACACCGGTATTTGAAAATATATTTCGTCACCCCATCTGTTTGCACGAGAAACTATTGGCAGTTTTTTTAATATTTCTTGAGAGGTCTTTGAATCAT
>PEXF01000059.1:476-10221 GCA_002779205.1 Candidatus Hydromicrobium americanum | reverse complement strand
AAAAACTTATAATCAGGCATAAAGTTTTTAAATGAATTAATCCAGTATTTCACATTTGTTTGCTAATATTGCTATAGTAAGCTTATCTTCACCGAATTTATCTGATATTCTGTCGATGGCTTCAGCCAGATTTTCGTCTTCCGACTCATTGGGAGATAGTAAGTTTTCCAGCATGAAAGTTGATTTCAAGTCACTTACTGAAACTCCAATTAATCTAATCTTTTTTCTCTTCAGATCAAAATTTTTAAGCAGGAGGACGGAAGATCTGTGTATGTCAAATATACCAGAAGTATACTTTTTTAAGGTTGTTCTCCTGGTAACAGTTTTAAAATCGGAAAATCTTACTTTAAGAGTGACTGCTTTGCCTTTATATTTCTTTAAACGGAGGTTTCTTGATATTTTTTGTGAAAGGAGGAGAAGTGTTGATCTCAGTATTCCAAAATCATCCACATCCTTTCTGTAGGTTATTTCTCTTCCTATTGATTTGGGCTCCTGGTTTGGTGTTACTTTCCTGTTATCAATTCCGTTTGCCATTTTATGTATAATTCTGCCAAGATCTCCAAACTTATTTTCAATTATTAACAGGGGAGCGCCTGCAAGATCGCCTATGGTCTCAATTCCCATTGATTTAAGTTCCTGGTCTGTAACTCTCCCCACACCCCATATATATGATACCGGCAGAAGCTTAACTTTTTCCATAACTTCTCTGGTATTTTCAAGTACTGTAAGACCATTAGGCTTTCCTATGCTTGAGGCAAGTTTTGCTAAAAACTTATTGGGTCCTATACCGGCAGAAGAGGTCAGGTTGGTCTGTTCATATATTTTGCCCTTTATTTTTTTGGCAATTTCCAGTTCGTTTCCAAAAAGTTTCTGGCAGCCGGTTATATCCAGAAAAGCTTCATCACAGCCTATAAATTCTACCAGGGGAGTAAACTGAAAGAATATTTCTCTTATCCGCATTGATTCCTTAAGATATTTTTCCATATTGACCGGAACAAAAATTCCTTCAGGGCACAGTTTCTTCGCTCTGATCAAGGGCATTCCTGAATGCAAGCCGTATTTCCTTGCTTCATAAGAGGCAGATGAAATTACTCCTCTATTTAGTGGTCCACCTACTATTAGAGGTTTATTTTTATATTCAGGAGTATCCCTTTGCTCTATTTGTGCAAAGAAAGCGTCCATATCTATATGTATTATTCTTCTCAAATTTCCCATGCTGATTTTACTTCTGTCAGTAAATTATTTCTTAAACTGTCTTTTCTGGTTCTGTTTTTAATTTTTTTTAAGTGTATAAGGCTTACAACATTTTTGCCAATTACAGATATCTCGCCATCTTTAAAACAGAGCTTGCCTTCGATTATTATAGCTGACTGGTCCATTATTATTTTTGGGTTCTTTTTACAGACATCGGCGAAAAACACTGATTCATACATTCCATCTCCGTCTTCCATGATGCACAGCAGCATATTTTTGCCGTCCCTGGTTTTTTTAATTTTTCTGGTAATGATAATTCCTGCAGTAAATATATTTTTTTTACTGGATATAAGATCTGGGAAATGTCCGCTTCCTACAGTACGATATTCTTCAAGTTCGCTTTTAAAGTACTGCAGGGGAGAGCGGCTTGCACAAAACCCCAGAATTTTTTCTTCTATTTCCAGCTTTTCTTCAAGATTAAAATCTTTAGAGTAATTTTTATTCTGAAGTAAAAGGTGCCTGCTGCAGCCAGGAATATTTTTATTATTTTTAAGATTCTTTAGATAATGACAGGTCAGCAGCAAATGTTTCCTTTCCAGTCCTGTGAAATCAAATGCTCCCACTTTTATAAGATTTTTAATTGCTTTTTCTGTTATCCTCCAGTTCTCTGAGATTCTGTAATAAAAGTCGGGAAAGTCTTTAAAATCTCCATTTTTGCTTCTTTCATTTATTATAGAACTAACACTTGTATATCCTAATTCTTTTACAGCAAGCAGGGAAATTCTTATAGATTCCCCCTCATCTTCAACAGAAAATTTGAATCCGCTCTTGTTGATATGGGGAAGTTTTATCTTTATACCAAACCGCCTTGCCTCTTCAATGTATTGAGCTCTGCTGTAATAACCCGAGTTGTTGGTCAGTACCACCGATATGAGTTCTGCTGGATAATGTGCTTTTATATAACAGGTTTTATAAGACAGCTCCGCGTAAGCAGCAGCGTGGGCTTTAACAAAACCATAACTGGCAAATTTGGATATCAGTTTAAAAATTTCCTTTGTAACATTTGCACGGTAACCTTTACTGATTGCGCCTTTTAGAAATCGTGCTGCCTGGTTTTCCATTTCTTCCTTTGAAAGTCCGGTCATAGCTTTTCTTAAACTATCAGCTTCACTTAGCGAATAACCTGCTATACTGACTGCTATCTGCATAACTTGTTCTTGATATAATATTATTCCATAGGTCTCTCTTAAGATTGGTTCCAGGTCCTTGTGCAGATAGGCAGTCTTCTCCCTACCAGATTTTCTTTCGATGAAATTTTTGACCATACCTGATTGCTGGGGACCGGGCCTGTACAGGGAGATAAGAAGTGTAATGTCATTTAGAGTTGATGGTTTTACTTTTTTTACAAGTTTTCTGATACCAAAACTTTCAAGTTGAAAAACTCCCAGGGTTTTTCCACTTTTTATGAGATTAAATGTTTTATCATCATCATATTTTATTTCCCAGATATTCAAGTCTATATTTCTTTTACTTTTCAGCATGTCTGCTACGTCGTCTAACAAGCTAAGACTTAAGGAATTTATAAGGTCTATTTTTAAAAGTCCTAAATCTTCTATACTATCCATATCATACTGGCTCATTATTTCGCCGGTTTCAGATAAAGCAAGGGGTGTCTTTTTTGCCAGATTGGAACTGGATACAATAAATGCAGAAGGATGCATGGAGATATGCCTGATGTAGTTTTCAATTTTTCTGGAAATATAAGTTATTTTTTTATACTGCATGTTTTCTACATCTGTGTATTCCGGATCTTCAGTCAGGCTTCCAGTATCCTGTCTGCTCGAGCATCTTAAAGAATCAGGGGCTGTTTTTGTTGCCTGATCTATATCTTCTTTGGCCAATCCCAGGATTCTCCCTGCTTCCCTTATTGCTGCTCTTGGTTTTAGAGTGGAAAAGGTGCATACTCTGGAAATATTATTTTTACCGTATTTAAGAGTCAGGTATCTTATTATTTCAGTTCTCTTCTTACCGGAGATGTCAATATCTATATCGGGGGGCTCTTTCCTTTCTCTGTTAAGGAATCTCTCAAAATAAAGGTTGTTTTTTACAGGGTCAATACTGGAGATGCCTAATATGTAAGATACTATACTTCCTGCGGATGAACCTTTTCCGCAGATAGGGATATTGTTTTTATGTGCAAATCCTGCTATATCGGCCACTATAAGAAAGTATCCGCAGAAGCCTGTTTTTGTTATTATTTCCAGTTCTTTTTCCAGTCTGCTGCAGACATTCGCAGAAGGATTGTTTCCATATCTCTGTTTCAGTCCTCTGCAGCAGAGTTTTTTAAGATAGCCTTCCTGCGTCTCATTTCCTGGAGTCTTAAAAGAGGGGAAGCTTATATTACCGAGTGGAAACTCCAGATTGCACCTGTCTGCTATAAATCTGGTATTGGAAATTGCCTGAGATATGTCGGAAAACATGCCGGCCATCTCAGAAGCGGACTTAAAATAATGTTCATTGTTATCAATTGATTCTACACTGGCATCACTTTTCACTCTCATTGCCTTTATTTTAGCAAGATACTTATATATCCTGTAATCTTCTTTATTTAAATAATGGACGTTGTTTGTTGCTACAATTGGGAGTTCGTTTTCATTCGCAAAATTAATTAGTATTTCGGAAAGCAAAGATGCGCAAAGGTTGCTTTTTGCTTTTGGATATCTCTGGATTTCCAGAAAGAAATCTTCTCCAAATAATTCCTGATAATCTATTGCAGATTGCAGCGCTTCCTTTATTCTTCCCGCTCTTACGAGCATGGAAATTTCACCAATTCCACAACAGCCCAACCCTATAAGTCCTTCGCTCATTCTTTTAATGTCCGATGCTTCAACTGCTGGTGGCAAGTCTTTTCTTTCCATATGTGATTTGCTTATTATCTGGCATAGATTCTCATATCCTTTTATATTTTTTATAAGTATAACCAGATGGGAGAGTATCTGATTATTCATAACACAAATTTCACAGCCGATTATGGGTTTTATATTTTTGCTGGTTGCTTCTTTATAAAATTCAACAGCTCCACTCATTACATATTTATCGGTAAGGGCAACTGCCTTCATACCATTTCTTGCGGCCGCACTGACCAGGTCTTTTATCTTTATAGTCGATTCCATCAAACTGTACTCGCTATGTACATGCAGATGAGAAAAAAAAGCCATTTTATTTAAATTTGTCCGAGAAGACCCCTTGCAAGAGCTAGGGGATGAATCGGCCTTACACAAATTGTATTCCTTTTCCATATTTTAAAACCTCTACATTCTTAACGTTTGTATTGACTCCGTCGTCTAACCTTACCCACGTACCGTAATTGAAAACTCCTTTTACTCTTTTTTCTGTATTATCATATCTGACTAAATCATTTGGTTGTAGTTCGTATCTTTTTCTTCTAATTGAAGGTCTGTATCCTTTCCTATTTGTTTGCAATCTTCGATTGTTCCTACGTGTTTGGTTTACTGTAAAAGATGAACATCTTTCTTGTGTTGTTCCACCAGCAATGACGAATGCATCATTAACGTGATTTTTTTCAAGACCAATCTCTATTCTTTTACTTTTAGTAATATAACCATAAGTATGAGATACACTATTCCCTAACTCTTTAAGCCTGTTAACTAACTTCCATCGAACTGTATTCATAAAAGTTTCAGCTTTAAAACCTTTTGGTATCTTAACATTAAGATAAAATTTACCCTTAGATACTTTACTATGACAGGTATTGCAAAGAGCAATAAGATTATCAGGTCTATCTCCACCGGTCTTCCTTGATTCCAGATGATGGACCTCAAGTACAGGGTCTTTTGATTTCCCCTTACAGGCCTGGCAGGTATGATTATCTCTAAAAAGCACATACTCTCTGGTATTCCAGAAATTTTTCTGTACCCCGTTTTGATAACCTTCTCCTTCAATGTCAGGATTCTTAATCTTAGCAATATCAAAGGCAGCTACCTCTACATTAATTTTTGCAATGGGAAGTATTTCTTTAATCTTTCCAATAAGCTTAAAGTAGCTATCGAGTTTGTGCTGAATAGAGGGAGCAAGCCAACCTTTATCCTTTTTTCTATTATCAAATCTTGGCTGTCTATGCCATAATCTACTTCTTCTTGCCCTGCGGTACTGTCTTCTCTCAGAATTAAGTTTAACGATATCACCTCTCAAGATAACTTCTGCGGAAAACAGCTCTTTTTTTCTACTAACAGCAGATAGGCCAACATGACTGTAACCACAATCTACGCCTAGGGCAATATCCTGCTTAGCTTCTCCGGTTGCAGTAGTTAGCTGAATAGTAAATGGACTTCTTCCTACAACCATGGCTTTTCCTTCTTTAAGAAGATGTCTTGCTTTTGCTGGTCTTGCCGGCATCAAAGGTTTCCCACGCATGTTTAAAACAGGAACTCGCAAGTCCTGTTCTCTCTTGCCAGAGAGTTGGTTCCCATCGAGGTTGTTAGGGCAGGTTTTTAAGTCATGCTCACCGAGAGTTTCCTCTCTGTTTAAAGACACGACCACAGAGCTACGAACTTGGGAAGCATTCGTAGGTGTGTATGTATTTCTCTCACCTAACTTCTGCATTTTCCTATCACCTTTTTGCCCTCTAATCAACCAATTGATCTCAAACCTCACGGTTCAAGCCCCTTCCGTTAGGGAGGGGTGGTTGACAGATATATATGTTTAGGATTTATCATTTTTATAATACTACCGAACATATGTTTGGTCAATAGAAATTTATGAAATTTATCTTTATCTTATTTTTGATTTTCCAGATATTTTAATCTGGAAGAAAAATAAATTATTCCATTTAGTTTATTATAAAATCTCAAGATTTTTACTGATTTTGTTGTTTTTTTATGTATATTTTAATGAAAAATTTTCTCAAATGGTCGGGTTCTAATAATTTTTAGGTTGATTTTTTGAATTTTTTATATATAATTGTGAGCTCCGCACAGCTCTGCACGGTATTATTGAAAGATGTTTTAATTAAATTATTATTATTTTCGGTAAATACCGTATAAAAAAGGATAAAAAAATATGAAAAAATACAATATAGCCATAAATATTTTATTCTGGACTCTGGTAGCATTTTTGTTGTTTATAACTGCATTATCTCTATTTTATAAAAATGATAAAGTAAATTCTATATTATCTGGTCTTAGAGGTGAGGAATCTTCGGAAAAGGAAAAGATAGTGATTAGGGAAATTATGGAAGTTGAAAAGGAAGTAGAATGGTATTATTTCATTGCATCAGGATATAGTGCCAATGATCCTGTGCAGGGTACTAATAATATCACTGCAACAGGTAAAGAAATAAAAGAAGGAATGGTTGCTGTAGACCCCAAGGTAATACCCCTGGGAACGAAGATTGAAATAAAAGATATGGGAATTTTTATAGCAGAGGACACAGGGGAGAAAATTAAGGGTAATAGAATAGATATATATTTTGATACAAAAAAAGGGGCAAAAGAATTTAGTAGAAAAGGCATCTGGGTTAGAATAATAGATAATAGCTATGAATTAGCTGATTTATTTGAAGGCGGACGACTTTTAAATAAATAAAACTGTTTTTTTATTTTTTATTATCTTTAATGATTTTGCTTAAAATGTTATAGAATTCTCTAGCGTCCTTTTTCTTTATTTTTTCTATTTTAATACTTTCTTTTTTATTGTTTATAGTTAGCGTAGAATAGATCAAGCCTTCCTTCAGGCTAGTAGAAACGATAAACGGGTAAGTGGCTATAAATTTTTTATCTCTGGCTATATTAGAATAAAAATAGAAGAATAATTTTTTATCAGTTAAAACCAGGTAACCACTAATTATATTATCTAAAACACCGGGTGCTATAAATACAGTTTTTTCACCTTTTCCCATAAAAGAAAAATACCCCAAAACCTGTGCTTTTTCATCATTCAATGGAAATTTATTCATATTGATATCTCAAGAATTTTTTATATAAATTTTACTAAATAAAATATATAAATAAAAATTTTCTCAAATGAAAAGTCAAACGTAATTATATGAAATAATAATTGATAAAAAAAGAAATTCTTTTAAAATATTAAAAATTATATTTCTAATGCTTTAAGTAGAATAGTTCCGGTACTTTATTGACTTTTATTTTTTAACTGGTTAATATTTGTTTTGCAAAAAAAATGTTAATATAATAATTAGACTGATTTGCATCGAGCGGAAGTAGCTCAGTTGGTAGAGCATCACCTTGCCAAGGTGGGGGTCGCGGGTTCGAGCCCCGTCTTCCGCTCCATTTTTTTATAAAAGATTTTATTGTCCTGTGCATACAAAGATATATAATAAATAAGGAATTTCTGAATAATAAATAAACAAAAAATGATTGAAATAGAATTTAAAAAGATTGGGAAAATTAAAGTAAAAGAAGGTTCAAATATCCTGGAGGTAATTGGGAAGCTTGATGAAAAAATTGCCCGGCAAGCGATAGCAGCTGAATTGACTGGCGGGAAAGATGAAGGATTGGAAAATAATCTTGTAGATCTTGAATATAAGATAGATGAAGATTCAAAGGTTGATATAATTACCCCTGAAAGCGGGGAGAAAGCAAATGATATCTTAAACCATAGTTCTTCTCATATAATGGCTGCAGCCATAAAAAAAGTATTTCCGGATGCAAAGTTTGCTATTGGTCCCGCTATAAAGGAAGGATTTTATTATGATTTCGAAACTAAAAAAAGTGTTGCAATAGAAGATCTTTCTTTGATTGAGAAAGAAATGAAAAAAATAATAAAATCAAACTGCAAATTTGAAAGAAGTGAGATTAGCAAACAGGAAGCGAAAATATTATTTAAGGACAATCCCTATAAAATTGAACTTATAGACGATATTAAAGATAAAAAAGTAAGTGTTTATTATTCCGGTGATTTTGTTGATTTGTGTTCGGGACCCCATATACCATCCACGGGAAAAGTTGGAGCATTTAAACTGTTAAGCATTGCGGGAGCTTACTGGAGAGGCAGTGAGAAAAATAAGATGTTGGTCAGGATATATGGAACTTCATTCTTTAGAAAGGAAGAGTTGAAAAATTATCTGGAAAGATTAGAAAAAGCAAAGAGAAGTGATCACAGGAAAATAGGCAAGGATCTGGACTTATTTAGTTTTCATGATGAGGCACCTGGATTTCCCTTTTTCCATCCGAATGGAATGATATTGAGGAATATCATATTGGATTACTGGAGAGAGGAACATATAGAGGAGGGCTATAGAGAGATAAATACACCAATTTTGCTCAGTAATGAATTATGGAAAACATCCGGCCATTGGGATAATTACAGAGAAAATATGTATTTTGTAAAAATTGATGAGGAAGATTATGCTATCAAGCCTATGAACTGTCCTGGTGCAATTATAGTATATAAATCAAACCAGCACTCATATAAAGAATTGCCGATAAGAATTACCGAGCTGGGGCTGGTGCATAGACACGAGAAGTCCGGGGTTTTACATGGACTGTTTAGAGTAAGGAATTTCACTCAGGATGACGCCCACATATTTTGTACAGAGAGTCAATCAAAAGATGAAGTCTCTAGAATAATAAGTTTAATTGACCGGATGTATAATGTCTTTGGTTTTGAAAAGTATCATCTGGAGCTTTCGACAAAACCCGATAAAAGGATAGGCACTGACCAAATGTGGGAGAAAGCAGAAAACATATTAAAAGAGGCTGCCAGTAGCAAAGGGCTTGACTATGTAATAAATAAAGGAGAAGGAGCCTTTTATGGCCCCAAGATTGATTTTCACATCCAGGATTGCCTGGGTAGAAAATGGCAGTGTGCCACAATACAGCTGGATTTCGCAATGCCGGAGAAATTTGATATTGAATATGCGGGGGAGGATAATGCAAAACATAGGCCGGTAATGATCCACAGAACGGTATTGGGTAGCATTGAAAGATTTATAGGAATACTCCTGGAGCATTATAGCGGAAATTTACCCCCATGGCTGGCACCACAGCAGATTATAATACTGCCGATTTCGGAAAAGTTTTATCACTACGGAAAAAAGGTATATGATTATCTTAAAATTGATGGTCTAAGGGTAGAGATTGATAATAGAGTAGAATCGTTAAGTAAAAAAATAAGACAGGCGGAAATGAAAAAAATACCTTATATGATTATAATCGGAAAAAATGAAGAAAAAACTGAGACTATTACCATTAGAAAAAAAATTGGCGGAGACATAAAGGAAATAAAGCCAGACGATTTTATGAGAGATTTAAAAAAGGTTATAAGAGATAAAGAAAAAGTTTATTAAATAAAGTTATTTTTCCTTTATTTTTTAAAAAAATGTTCCTATAATTTAATCTAAACACTCTTAGAGTGCTAATTCATATATAATAGATTTATAAAATTATTTATTATTCTATCAAGGGGTATGTAAATGACACTGAAGGAAAGGGTAAAGCTATATACCACTAAAACAGCTATAAAGGGTGTACTCAAAGTACTTCCTAAAATTTCTGATGAGAGATGGCTCTCG
>PEXF01000059.1:0-429 GCA_002779205.1 Candidatus Hydromicrobium americanum | reverse complement strand
TTTTCTGGAAAATTTGCTTATAAATCTAAAGAACGTATCTTCAAAAGTTTCTACTCAGGTAAGGGAAAAAATAGTTATGAATCTGATAAATAATGCAATGATACAGGGGCAGCCTAAAAGGCTTGCTTTTGCCAGGAAATACGGTTTTAATCCTCCTAATCTTCTGGTGATTAGTCCCACTATGAGATGCAATTTAAAATGCTATGGCTGTTATGCATGGCAGTATTCCAAGAAGGATGATCTGCCATACGATGTTTGTAACAGGGTAATAGATGAAGCAAATGATATAGGGATTTACTTTTTTGTTATAACCGGCGGGGAACCATTTTTCTGGGGTAACTTCTATGACTTCCTTGAAAGACATAATGATTCATTTTTCCAGATTTATACAAATGGTCAGTTAATAGATGATAAAGTTGCAAAAAGACT
>PEXF01000165.1:4084-5647 GCA_002779205.1 Candidatus Hydromicrobium americanum | reverse complement strand
CATTTGTTATATCTGTACTTGTTACCGGGGCTTTATTAATGCTTTTTACTATCAGGCCAAGAGATTCAAGATAATTTGAAGCTTCTATAAAGTCCAGGCCAATAATATTGGGAATAATGATAGTCTCCTCACCCTTACTCACAGTTATATTGACAGTTCCTCCAGGCTCAATTCTTTCATTGAATTTTGGTTTCTGGTCTATAATCAAATTTTCTTTAAAAGCACTGGAATATTCTTCAGAAGTATTCCCCATTACAAGTCCTAAATCCTCTAATATCCCTGAAGCATCTTCCAGGTTAAGACCTGTTAGGTTAGGAGTTAGAATAAATGTAATTTCCTGGCCTTTGCTGATAATTACTTCAATATCGCTGCCTGCTGGAACATTTTTCCCATGTTCCGGAGTTTGTTCTATGATAAATCCTTCCGGAGTTTCAGAATTGTAAACTTCATCTGTTATAATCAAATTCAGATTAAATAATGCAAGTATTTCTTTTGCATTTTCAGCTGGAATATTTTCAACTGCAGGAACCGGTACCATAGAGTGAGAGGAAGTTTCACCATTATAGTATTTATAACTATAAAATATAAATAGGACCAGAAAGACAACCATAAAAGCTGTCATAATAATAGTGGCCAGATGAGGCCTTATTTTTTTTATAAATACGCCGGACCTATTTAGATTTTGTCCTTTGACGCTGAAACTTAAAGGTTTATCGGTCTCGTATTTTTGAAGGTCGCCTATCAGTTCTCTTACAGTTGGATAGCGCGCCAGGGGGTTTTTTTCCAGACAATGCATTATTATTTTTTCTAATTTATCTGGTATATTTTCCATTAACTCTGATGGCTTCAGAGGTTTTTCATATATATGTTTGAGGCTAATGTCTATGGAGTTACCCCCTCTAAAAGGAACATCTGCAGTTAACATTTCATACAATACAATCCCTAATGAGTAAATATCTGTCCGGTGGTCTAAAACTTCTCCCTTCGCCTGTTCAGGTGAGATGTAATGAGCTGTTCCCATTATATTTAATGTTTTGGTGACATCAACAGTCAGGGATTTTGCAATGCCAAAATCAGTAACTTTAACTTTTCCTTCCAGGGTTACAAGTATATTCTGGGATTTAATATCACGGTGTACAAGGTTGTTTTTATGAGCCATGAGAAGCGCGCTGGAGATTTGTATAGCATAGTCAGCAACAGTCTCAGGGGGCAGCGGACCTTTTTTTTCTATTATTTCCTTTAAACTTTCTCCATCAACATACTCCATGCAAATAAAATAAGAGCTGTTAAATTCTCCCCAGTCGTATACCTGTACAATATTGGGATGATTAAGCCTGGCAAGAATTTGTGCTTCACTCTTGAATCTTGCCACAAAATTTCTATCACCTGCATAATTAGCAGATAATATTTTTACAGCGACTTTTCTGTTCAGTTTTAAGTCATCTCCCAGAAAGATATCAGCCATTCCACCCGAAGCTATCTTTTTGATTATCCTGTATCTTTTTGAGATTAATTTATATTCTCTAAAATCTTTATTGGACATATCTTAAATTTTTACAACTA
>PEXF01000165.1:3351-4036 GCA_002779205.1 Candidatus Hydromicrobium americanum | reverse complement strand
GATTCTTTGCAATATCTTTAGCATCTTTATATTTATCAATAATATTGGCGATATCTTCATCCTTCAACATGGAATTAAGTCCATCAGAACACAGGAGCAGTATATCTTCAGGTAAGACTTTAAACGAATTAAAATCCGGATCTATATCTTTTGCAACCCCGAGGACATTTGTGAGATAGTTTCTTTGAGGATGATTAAAAGTTTGCTCATAGCTTATTTCTCCTCTTCTGAATAATTCACCAACGATGGTATGATCGGAAGTTAACAGATTAAACTCACTGCCTCTTTTAATATAAAGTCTGCTGTCACCCACATGAATTGTATATGCTTTGTCTTGCTGGATATAGCATCCGGTAAATGTGGTTCCCATACCGTAATAGCCAGGTTGCAGGATTGCTTTGCTGTATACTTCCCTGTTGGCACTTTTAATGCTTTTAAGCAATAGTTCCTTTATCTGGCTGGAGCCTGGTTTATCTGTTTTTTTATTAACTGAGATTTTTTTACTTCTATCTTTCAGACTACTATTAAAATTTTCTATGAAAGCTTCAATAGCAATTCTGCTTGCAACCTCTCCGGCCATGTGTCCTCCCATACCATCGGCTATAATAAATAGGTTGTTTTCAGCATAAAGATAATCTTCATTTTTTTCTCTATATTTTCCAATGTCTGTATCTGCGAAATATTT
>PEXF01000165.1:0-3250 GCA_002779205.1 Candidatus Hydromicrobium americanum | reverse complement strand
TGGTAGCATTAAATAAACATGCTAAAAAATTTAAAAAATAATTATTAACCAGTGCTAAAGAATATAAAAACTAGTATCATAAATAAATATTAAAACTAAATTATTAAAGATAGAAAAGAATAGGTGAAAATCAATTGAATATTTATGAAGAAGCATTGGAAATGCATAAAAAAAATGTTGGTAAGATTGATATAATAAGTAAAGTAAAAACCAATAACGAACATGACTTGTCCCTCGCTTATTCCCCAGGCGTTGCAGAACCCTGCCGTATAATTGCTAAAAACCCGGGGGAATTAAATAAATATACAGCCAGGGGCAATATGATTGCGGTGGTATCCGACGGCTCCGCGGTTCTGGGTCTTGGAAATATTGGAGCCAGAGCAGCTCTTCCGGTAATGGAAGGGAAATGTGTGTTATTTAAGCAGTTTGGAGGAGTATCTGCCTTTCCTATATGCATAGACAGCCAGGATAATGAAGTGGTTATAAATACTATAAAAATGCTGGAGCCATCATTTGCGGGAATAAACCTGGAGGACATTGCAGCGCCCAGGTGTTTCGAAATCGAGGACAGGCTGAAGAGAGAAACAAATATGCTTATCTTCCATGATGATCAGCATGGAACTGCTATTGTAACACTGGCCGGGCTACTCGGTGCTCTGAAGATTTACGGGAAAGATATAACAGAAGTAAAAATAGTAATAAATGGAGCAGGGGCAGCTGGTACTTCTATTATAAATTTATTAAATTGCATCGGTTCAGTGGATATTATTGTGTGCGACAGGAAAGGAATAATATATAAGGGCAGGGAAGGCTTGAATACCGCAAAGCAAAGGCTGGCAGAACTTACAAATTTAAATAATATAAAAGGAGACCTATCCTGTGCATTGGAGGATGCCGATGTATTCATCGGGGTATCAGTAGCAAATGTCCTGGCTGCCGAAATGATAAAAAAGATGAAGAAAAATCCAATTATATTTGCCCTGGCAAATCCAGAGCCTGAAATTAAACCAGAAATTGCCAGGGAATGCGGGGTTAAAATTATTGCTACCGGAAGAAGCGATTATCCCAATCAGGTTAATAATGTACTGGCATTTCCAGGAATATTCAGGGGATCTCTTGACGCTATGGCAATAGAGATAAACACAGAAATGAAACTGGCTGCTGTAAAAGCCATTTCGGAAATTGTGAGTGATGATCTAAAGGAAGATTACATTATTCCAAAGCCATTTGACAGGAGGGTTCTACCAGCTGTTGCTGTAAGCGTAGCCAGGGCTGCTATGGAGACCGGTAATACGCGCGGTGAGGTAGATTTAGAATTTATTGAAAGAAAAGCAAAAAAAATTATGGAAAACCGGTTATGAGAGTAGAAATTCCTTTCAGAAAAGAAAAAGTAGAATTGAATATACCGGATAAAAACATACTGGATATTATTTCAGGAGAAAACATTAGCCCTGGTCTGAATGAAGATAAAATCATCATACAAGCTCTTGAAAATCCGGTAAAATCCAGAAAACTATCGGAGATGGCCCGGGGCAGGAAAAGTGCCTGTATTATTGCCAGTGATATAACAAGACCTTGCCCATCATATAAATTTTTACCACGGCTTGTAGAAGAGTTAAATAAGGGAGATATAGAAAATAAAAATATTAAAGTTGTATTAGGTATAGGAATCCACCGCAAACATACCGAAGACGAAAAAAGGAAGCTGGTGGGTGATTACATTTATGACAGCATAGAAATCATAGACTCAGATGTCTCAAAATCAAAACTGATCGGCCACACTTCCAGGGGCACGCCATTGGAAGTTTTTGAAGGAGCGCTGAGAAGCGATCTTCTAATTGCTACTGGAAGCATCGAGTATCACTATTTTGCTGGTTACAGCGGGGGATCAAAAGCAGTTATGCCCGGAATATGTACCAGGAAATCAATTCAATTCAACCATTCAATGATGCTGGATGAAAGGGCAGTTGCGGGTAATTTTTTTGATAATCCAGTAAGGCAGGATATTGAAGAAGCAGGAAGACTTGCAGGTATTGACTTTATATTTAATGTGATACTGGATGATAATAAAAATATAATTGCTGCTGTGGCGGGAAAGAATAACGAAGCCTACCTTGAAGGTATAAATAAATATGATTCTATATATGGAAGGGAAGTAGAGAAAGCTGCAGATATAGTAATAACTTCTCAAGGGGGATACCCGAAGGATATAAACTTATACCAGTCTCAGAAAGCTCTAGAAAATGTTAAGGGAGTAGTAGCCGGAAATGGAACCGTAATCCTGGTGGCTTCCTGCTGTGAAGGATTTGGTGATGATATATTTGAGAAGTGGATGGCAGACTGCCGGGATTATGATTGTATAAGCAGAAGGCTTAAGAGGGAGTTTGTGCTGGGAGGCCATAAAGCAGTAGCCATATCTAGAATCTTGACAAAAATTGATGTTTTACTTTATTCAGATTTTAACCGGGATGAAACTGAAAAAATGGGTTTTGAAAAAATAGAGGATATTCAGAAATATCTGGGTAATAGAATTTCTCAAAATGATAAAATTAAAATAACTATCGTTCCTACAGGAAGGTTTGTTAGATTGAAGAAATGACAGTTAATGGGTGTTACCACCTGATTTGAAAATTTAATTAATTATGTATTGTAATTTATTGATAACTAAACTATAATACATAATTATGTATAATTCATTGCAACAGATAGAAGTATTTCATCTAGAGTTTTTAAGGTGGTTTGGCCGCAAAGCTGATCCCAAACACTATGCGTTAAAAGGTGGAGTAAATATGCGGTTTTTCTTTGGCAGCATAAGATACTCTGAAGATATGGATCTTGACCTGTCAGACATAAGAGTAGATGTTCTTCAAGACATAGTCCTAAAAATACTTAATACGCAGGCTTTTATTGATAATTTAAGACCTTATGGTATCCAAAGAGTTTCTATTCCAGACATGGTAAAAGCAAAACAGACTGAAACAACTCAAAGATTTAAAATTCATTTGATAACTTTTGCCGGAGAAGATCTTTTTACTAAGATTGAATTCTCACGAAGAAGTATGAAGGATGGAATAGTTGTTAATTCTGTTCTGGATTCTATATTACGTACTTATAAATTAATTCCTCTTATAGTGCCGCATTACGATGCTTTATCTACCACTATACAAAAAATAATCGCACTTGCCTCCAGGCCCGTAGTCCAGGCAAGAGATATTTTTGATTTATATATTTTAAGTCCTCAATATTCAAG
>PEXF01000022.1 GCA_002779205.1 Candidatus Hydromicrobium americanum | reverse complement strand
AAACAACAACAACACAAATCTTGAACAAAAACTATGGGCTGCAGCAGACAAACTCCGCAACAATATGGATGCTGCAGAATATAAACACGTAGTTTTAGGTTTAATATTTCTAAAATACATTTCCGATGCGTTTACTCAAAAATATGAACAGCTAAAACTTGAAATAAAAGATGGAGCAGACATGGAAGATCCGGATGAATACAGAGGTGAAAATATATTCTGGGTACCTAAAGAAGCAAGATGGAAATATCTGCAAAATAATGCTAAAAGACCTGAAATAGGAAATTTAATTGATAATGCTATGGATGCAATTGAAAGAGACAATTCTCACTTAAAAGGAATTCTACCTAAGGATTATGGAAGAGAAGGACTTGATAAACAAAGGATTGGAGAATTAATTGACCTGATATCAAATATAGGACTTGGTGATAGTGAAAGTAAAAGCAAGGATTTACTGGGCCAGGTTTATGAATATTTTTTAGGGCAATTTGCAGACGCTGAAGGTAAAAAAGGAGGCCAGTTCTATACTGCTCGCTGTGTAGTAAAAATCCTTGTTGAAATGATAGAACCATACAAGGGCAGAGTATATGATCCATGCTGCGGTTCAGGCGGAATGTTTGTTCAAAGTGAAAAGTTTGAAATCGCTCATCAGGGAAAAATCAGAGATATATCAATTTACGGTCAGGAATCAAATCAGACAACCTGGAGGCTCTGCAATATGAATCTTGCAATCAGAGGTATTGAAGGAAATATCAAATGGGGTAACAGCTTTTCAAATGATTTACATAAAGATTTAAAAGCAGATTATATACTGGCTAATCCTCCATTTAATGATTCTGACTGGGGAGGAGAAAACCTAAAAGAAGATATAAGATGGAAATACGGAATCCCTCCATCAGGAAATGCTAACTTTGCATGGGTACAGCACTTTATTTATCATCTGGCTCCTACCGGAATAGCAGGATTCGTTCTGGCAAATGGTTCAATGTCTTCTAATACAGCAGGAGAAGGTATTATAAGGAAAAATATAATAGAAGATGATCTGGTAGATTGTATGATAAGCTTACCTCCTCAGCTTTTCTATAATACTCCAATTCCGGTTTGTCTCTGGTTTCTTACAAGAAATAAAAAGAATGGAAAATTTAAAGACAGAACAGGTAAAGCTCTTTTTATAGATGCCAGAAATATGGGAGAGATGATAGATAGAAGACACAGGGTTTTAACAGAAAAAGAAATAGATAAAATTGCCTCTACATACCACGCATATAGAGGAAAGAACGGGGGATATAAAGACATACCGGGATTCTGCAAAGAAGCAACGCTAAATGATATAAAAGAAAATGATTATATTCTTACACCTGGCAGATATGTAGGGTTTGAGGAAGTTGAAGAAGATTTTGAAGTTTTTGAAGAAAAGATGAAAAAACTGACAAAGGAACTGTCAGAGTCATTTGAGGAATCTAAGAAACTTGAAGAAGAAGTTAAAAAGAATTTAAAAAGCATAGGACTTGATTTATAAAATTAAGGGAAAATAAAATAATTCTATCGGAAGAAAAAAAGCAAGGTTTAAAAAAATATTGGTTAAAAATTAGAAGGATGATAAAAGATAATATAACAATTAGTTATACAATATTCTAAAAAATGAATTTAGTTAATGATAATAAAATAAATATTTGTTATTTATGTGGAAAAGAATTAGTTGGTAAAATTGATAAAGATCACGTACCACCTAAACAATTCTATGCAAATGATTTAAGAAGACTTCATAATCCAAACTTATTTACACTGCCAACTCACAAACCTTGCAATCAAACCTATCAGGGAGATGAAGACTATTTCGTTAATTCAATTGCTCCACTTGCTATGGACTCATATTCAGGAAGGTATAAATGGAAAGATATAATTAGATTCTCAGGAAGACCTAAAAGCAAAAAACTCGTAAAAATGATTCATGATGAGTTTCAACCAAATTTATCTAAGTTATTATTACCTCCAGGGAAGATAATAAAGAAATTTGATGGAGATAGAGTTACCAGAATAATTTGGAAGATAACAAGAGGTCTATTTTTTAAGGAAAAAAATTTATTTTTACCCGAAGATAAACCAAGAGATTTTAAATTTTTTTCTGTCGGAGAAAAACCACCAGAATATCTAAATTATGTTTTAGCTTCAGAATCAAAAGGTGATTACCCTGGAGTATTTGATTATAAATATGTGGAGTTGGAGGAATTAAATTTTTTCAATGTTTGGTTATTCTTACTTTGGGATAGAATTATTATAATGACAGTTTTTCACAATCCTTTATGTGAATGCAATGTATGCAAGTTGAAATATTAAGTCTAAGAGATTTTTGTTTTAATATTCAAAAATGTTGAAAGTAGACTATTATTAAATTTTTATGAAAAGGTTAAAAGATATTTGTAAAAAAATTGAATATGGTTATACAGCTACTGCAAGTGAGAATGAAATTGGCCCAAAATTCCTAAGGATAACAGATATACAAAATAAATTTATAAACTGGGAAGATGTTCCATATTGTGAAATAGACAAGGGAAATTATAAAAAATATAAATTATTTAGACATGATATTTTAATTTCAAGAACAGGTGCTTCGACTGGCACAAATACAATAATTTATGATTATCCTCCTAATGCAGTATTCGCTTCTTATTTAATCAGGTTAATAATTGAAGAAAATTATAATCCATTATTTGTCCATTATTTTTTACAATCTAGATATTATAAAAATTACATAAGTTCAATTTTGGGGGGGTCTGCTCAACCAAATGCTAATGCACAGGAATTAACAAATGTATCTTTTCCATTATTAGGAAAAGAATATCAAGATAAAGTCTCTGATATTTTGTATTCGTTTGATAAGAGCATTCAAATAAATAATATAATTAGTAAATTATTACAACAAATTGCTCAGTTATTATTCAAACACTGGTTTATAGATTTTGAATTCTCAAATGAACAGGGCAAACCTTATAAATCCTCCGGGGGTGAATTTACAGATTCAGAACTTGGAAAAATACCAAAAGGTTGGACAATCAAGAAATTAGGTAGTGTTTTTAATATTTCCTGGGGAGATACTAGTACTACAAAAAAATCATATATTAAAAAAGGATATAAAGCATATAGCGCTTCTGGGTTAGATGGATATTTAGATCATTATGATTATGATTGTACTGGTATTATAATAAGTGCAATTGGGGCGTACTCTGGTCAAACATGGTATGCAAATGGAAAATGGTCTTGTATTAAAAATACAATAAGGATTATACCTAATAAGACTGATGAAAATTTGATACCGTATTTATATTATATGTCAAAACATAGAAAATTATGGCAAATTAGAGGTTCCGCTCAACCTTTTATATCTCAAACTGATACTAGAAATATTATAATCTATTTTCCTCCTGAAAAAATTATAAAAGAATTTGCTAGAATAACTTTGACATTGTTAAATTACATTAATAAGATAACTGAGCAAAATAATTTATTATCAGAAATAAGGGATTTATTACTTCCCAAACTCATAACTGGTAAAATAAGAGTAAATTTAGTAGATATAAAAGAAAGTTAAGTATTATGCCCAATCTAATATCTGAATCCGAAGTGGAAAACTATATATTAGAACTCCTTTCAAATTTAGGTTATGAAATTAAATTTGGTCCAGATATTTCCCCGGATGGGATCCACAAGGAAAGGGATGCTTACACACAAGTAATATTGGCTGAAAGGTTATTTGATTCTTTGAGAAATATTAACCTCAATATCAAAGAATCTGAACTGGAAGAAGTATATAAAAAGCTTACAAGAGATGAATCTCAAGTACTAACTGTAAACAATAAAAACTTCCATAAATATATAACTGATGGTATTGATATTGAAACAAGGGACAGCTCAAACAGAATTGTGGGTAAGAAGATATGGCTTATTGATCGTAATGATCTTAATAATAACGGCTTTTTAGCAGTCAATCAGTTTACAGTAATAGAAAAGGATAAGAACAGAAGGCTTGATATAGTAATATTCATTAACGGAATTCCTTTAGTGTTTTTTGAGCTTAAAAATCCTCTAGATGAAAATACTGATATAAAATATGCGTATAACCAGCTTCAAACCTATAAAAAAGAACTTTCCTCTTTATTTAAATTCAATGAAATACTTGCAATTAGTGATGGTTACTTTGCAAAAGCCGGTACAATTTCTTCAGAATATGAGCGTTTTATGCCGTGGAAAAGTAAAGATGGAGTAAGTGTAATTTCTTCTGATTTAGAGCAAATGGAGGCCCTAGTAAGTGGTGTATTTAATAAAAAGATAATTATTGATCTAATCTCTAATTTTATAGTATTTGAAAATGAAGAAGGAAAATATAGTAAAAAGCTGGCTGCCTATCATCAGTATTTTGCAGTAAATAAAGCAGTGGAAAAAACAATAGAAGCTTCAAGTATAGAAGGTGATGGAAGAAGTGGTGTTATATGGCATACACAGGGTTCGGGTAAGAGTCTTACTATGGTATTTTATACAGGTAAATTAGTTTTAACCCTGAATAATCCTACAATTGTACTACTCACCGACAGAAATGATCTGGACGATCAGTTATTTGGCGTATTTTCAAGATGTTCTGATATTTTGCGTCAGAATCCGGTTCAGGCAGATTCAAGAGAAAGGCTTAAAGAACTTCTATCTGTAGCAAGTGGAGGTATAATATTTACCACAATTCAAAAATTCTTTCCTGATGAAAAAGGTGCGAAGTATCCCCGACTTTCAGAAAGGTCTAATATAATCGTAATTGCAGATGAAGCGCACAGAAGCCAGTATGACTTTATAGACGGCTATGCCCGTCATATAAGAGATGCTCTTCCCAATGCCTCCTTTATAGGTTTTACCGGAACTCCGCTTGAAAGAGATGATAAAAATACTCCTGAGATTTTTGGAAACTATATTGATATCTATGACATAGAACGTGCAATTGCTGACGGCTCAACTGTAAGTATTTATTATGAAAGTAGACTTGCAAAACTAAAACTAAATGAGAATGAAGCTCCAAGAATTGATGAAAAATTTGAAGAAGTTACTGAAGGCGAAGAAGAAGATGAAAAGACGAAGTTAAAAAGTAAGTGGGCAAGACTTGAGGCAATAGTTGGTTCTGAAAAGAGGCTCAAGCAGATTGTAAAAGACATTGTAGAACATTATGAAGAAAGACAAAAAGCTTTGTATTCAAAGGCAATGATAGTCTGCATGTCCAGAAGAATTTGTATTGATTTATACAATGAAATAATAAAACTAAGACCGACCTGGCATAATGATGATATAAATGCTGGTGTTATAAAAATAATTATGACCGGTTCAGCAAAAGATCCGCAAGACTGGCAGAAACATATTTATACAAAAGATAAAAAAAGATTTCTGGCAGATAGATTTAAGGACTCAAAAGATAACTTTAAGATAGCAATTGTAAGGGATATGTGGCTGACTGGTTTTGATGTACCCTGCCTTGCCACAATGTATATAGATAAACCTATGAGAGGACATAATCTTATGCAGGCAATAGCAAGGGTAAATAGAGTTTATAAA
>PEXF01000010.1:14802-21158 GCA_002779205.1 Candidatus Hydromicrobium americanum | reverse complement strand
GGATGTAGCTCAAAAATATAAAAAAGACGGATTTGAAACGGAGGTGTTTGAGGAAGAGAAAAAATATTATGTATTTACCCGCAGAGTTGTAGAAGAAGTTATAGTTGAAGGTCAACCTACTATTTAGAGAGAGGAGAGAAATTATGCCAGTAAAAGTTGCGGAAGAGTGGTTAAATATTTGTGGGGGTTGTGAAGTAACTATTTTAGACATTGGAGAACCACTGCTTGATTTATTACCCAAGCTGGAGTTCGTACACATGCCGGTTCTTATGGACCACAAGTATTTTGGTCAAACAGGGGAGAAAACAGAAATGGAGATTCCAGAAGCAGATGTGGGAATTATATCAGGAGGAATAAGAAATGAGGAAGAAAAACATATTACAGAGGAAATGAGAAAAAAGTGTAAAACACTTATATCACTTGGTTCCTGTGCATGTTTTGGAGGGATTCCTGCTCTAGCAAATCAATATCCCCTAATAGAGATTTATGATAAGGTTTTCAGGCAGTCAAAGACTACAAATTCAGCTGATACACCTGCAGAAGATATACCACCTTTGACCGATAGAGTTTACGCAATTGATGAAGTGGTTAAAGTCGATGTTTACATTCCCGGTTGTCCAACCTCACCCGAGCTTATTGCCCAGGCGTTAACTTCACTACTTGAAGGCAAGACATTTGAAATACCGGAGCGAAGTGTTTGTGACGATTGCCCTGCTAAAAGAGAAAAAAAGGCGATTACAGCAATAAAAAGACCATTGGAATCGATAGTACCACCCGGTCAGAAATTAGAAGATTCAAGATGTTTTATGGAACTTGGCTACCTATGTCTTGGTCCCGTAACAAAGTCTGGTTGTGGAGGGAGTGAAAAAACACCGAGATGTATTAAGGCATTTATGCCCTGCAGAGGTTGTTTTGGTCCAATAAGAGCCGGTGCAAATCCGATGGTAGAGATGATGGGCGCACTTTCCAGTATTGGTCTGGACCCCAAGTTAATTCTTGATAGACGTTCAACATTTCAGAGATATATTGGGGCACAGGGCAGGCTAAGACCGTTGCCCAAGAGGCCCTAGAAACCTATTAGATAATTTCGGTTTAAGATTAGTTTAACATATCAGTTGATAGAGATAGCTAAAATAAAGAGGAGGGAAAATGGGTAAAAAAATTGTTATTCAACCAGTAACAAGAATTGAAGGTCATGCAAAAGTCACCATACAATTAGATGACAGTGGTAATGTAAGTGATGCCAGAGTTAGTGTTTTAGAACTCAGGGGTTTTGAAAAGTTCTGCGTGGGCAGGCCTGTTGAAGAACTTCCAAGAATTGTTACCAGTATTTGTGGGGTATGCCCCTGGCACCATCATTTAGCAAGCGCAAAGGCATGCGATGCTATTTTTGGTGTAGAGATACCATCTGCTGCAAAAAAGCTCCGTGAACTTGCTAAAGCTATTGCTTCTACTGAAGATCATATTTTGCATTTTTACTTTCTAGCAGGAGCTGATTTTGTAATGGGACCTGATGCTGACTATTCTGTAAGAAATATAATTGGTATTTCTGAGAAGTTTCCTGATATAGCAAAGAAGGTTATAAGAAACAGGTACCTGGGTGCAAGGATGCTGGAAATAGTTTCCGGAAAATCAATTCATCCTGTTGCTGCAGTTCCCGGGGGATATAGCAAAGCTCTTACTGATGGGGAGAGAGATGAATTGCTTAAAATGGCAAATGAAGTTTTAGATTTTGCAAAGTTCTCAATTGATTATGCCAAGAAAAATATTTTTCCGCAGTATATTGAAGCAGTTAAGACACTGGGAGTTATAAAAACAGGATTTTTAGGTACAGTAACAAAAGACGGGACACTAGAACTCTATGACGGAATCTTAAGAATGATGCAGGCTGACGGCAGTTATGAAGACTTTACATATGAACAGTATACAGACTATATTGGAGAACATATTGAACCATGGACATACTTGAAATTTCCATATATGAAAAAAGCAGGAAAACTTTCCATGGACATAGATAATCCTGTAGGAGTTTATAGAACTAACACACTGGCAAGGATGAATGTTTGTGACAGGATCAGGACGCCGCTCGCACAGAAGGAATTTGAAGAATTCCGCAATGAATTTGGCAGACCGGTACAACTGACTCTTCTTTATAATTGGGCAAGATTGATTGAATTACTATATAATGCAGAATACGCAGTCCAGTTATTAGAAGATCCTGAAATAACTTCGAAGGATATAAGAGTTCCTGTTAAGCCGCGAGCTGCTAGAGGTATTGGCTGTGTTGAAGCACCCCGTGGTACACTGATTCACGACTATGAAACTGATGAAAATGGAATGGTCACTAATGTAAATTTAATTGTAGGTACCACACATAATAACGCGCCAATTAATATGTCAGTAAAGAAGGCAGCAACAGATTTAATAAAAGATGGCAAATATGATCAGGGTATTTTAAATAGAGTGGAGATGGCTATTCGTGCCTATGATCCCTGTTTATCTTGCGCAACTCATAATTTAGATGGAAGTATCGCAGTTAAAATAGATATTGTAGATGCTTACGGTAAAGTGGTTCAAACTTATAAAAACTAAGAATGCAAAATAATATTCCTGATCGTTACAGAAAACCAATCCTTATTTTGGGATGTGGAAATATATTATTTGGCGATGATGGATTTGGTCCTCAAACAGTAGATTATTTTAAAAAAAATTACTCGATTCCAGGAAATGTTGAAATAATAAATGCTGGTTGTAGCGTAAGAAATATACTGTTTGATATAGTCCTTTCCCCCCAAAAACCGGATAAGATAATTATTGTTGATGCATTGGATGTTGGCAAAATACCCGGAGAAGTTTTTGAGATTGAGCTTGAGGATATTCCGGAAAAAAAGATAGATGATTTCTCAATGCATCAACTCCCTACTTCAAATTTATTAAAAGAACTGAAGGACCAATGTAAGGTTTATATAAAAATCTTTTCCTGTCAGGTAGAAAATATTCCCGAGAGTGTTTCAATAGGTATTTCAAAGGTGCTTCTTGATTCAATCCCCAGGGTATGCGAACTGATAATGGATGAGATAAAAAGAAATTGATTCTCGTAATTGTAAAATTGTTATGCATGAATATTCTATTACCTGTTCGATTTTGGATATATTGAATAAGGTAGTAAAGGAAAATAAAATAAAGAAAATAAAGAAGGTTAATTTTGAAATCAGCTCAATTGCGTACATTGAGCCTGATTCAGTTGAGTTCTATTACAAGTTTTTAACTAAAGATAATAGTATCTTAAAAAGTGCTAAATTGAAATTTAAAAAGAAAAAAGCGCAGATTAAGTGTGAAGATTGTAAAGAAATATCCAATGTAGGTAATCTTTTTGTTGCAGAATGCCCGAAATGTTCCGGTAGAAATATTAGGTTTATAGATGATGATGAAATTAAAATAATTTCAGTAGAAACATAGAATAAAATGTACCGGTATAATTAGTGTGTATGTCAGTTTATAATACCTCTATATTCATAAAATATTACAATAATAATAGTTAAAGAAGAAATAGGTAAGTAGTTTAATATGTTTTAAACAGACAACTAGCATATTCTGGGGAGCTGTTCACTGTATTGCAGGTCGAGAATTCTTTTTGTGCCCAGTTCTGTAACTAAAATAACCAGTCCTTCACCTTTTTCAGTTACTTCACCGATAACACGGCTGTCTTTTCCGTACTTATTTTTTTTCATTGCCTGTAGTACCTTGTCGGCATCCTTTCTGTCTACAAAAACAACCATTTTGCCCTCGTTGGCAATGTATAGAGGATCAAGTCCCAGAAACTCACATATGCCGCGCACCTCTTTTTTAACCTGAATTTTATCCTCGTATATATTAATATTAGTTTTAGAAGCTCTAGCCAGTTCAAAAAGTATAGAAGCCAGGCCTCCCCGGGTAGCATCTCTTAAAGCATGGATTTTTTTAGATACTGACAGCATATCTTTAACCAGTGAAGACAGGGGAGCACAGTCGCTTACTATACTGGTTTTAAAATTAAACTCTTTTCTACTGTTGAGTATAGCTGTACCATGTTCGGCAATGCCCCCGTTAATTAAAATCTTATCTCCTACTTCTATTTTGCACGGAGATATGTCTATGTTATTGCCGAGAAATCCTATACCGGATGTATTTATAAAAATCTTATCAGCACTTCCTTTTTCGACTACTTTAGTGTCACCTGTAACTATATTTAAGCCTATTTCATCAAGAACTTTCTTTGTAGAAAGCAATATTTTTTTGAAATCGGAAACCGGAAAGCCCTCTTCCAAGATGAATGAAAGGCTGATTGCCAGGGGAGTACATCCTGTAGTCACCAGGTCGTTTATAGTACCGCATATACTTAGTTTCCCAATATCTCCTCCAGGAAAGAAAATAGGATTTACTACAAAGCTGTCAGTAGTATAGGCAATCTTCTTACTACTGCAATTAAGAACTGCGCTGTCTTCCAGTTTATTTAAAATTTCATTTCCAAAATACTTGAGCAGCAAGTTATTTATCAGCTCTCCGGTTTTAATTCCGCCATCGCCATGAGAGAGCTGAATGATTTTGTCCTTGAATTTTTTGTTATTGATTTTGATATTTCTTTTATTTTGACTGTTTGTCATATTAAGGTCATATTAAGATTTTTTAAATGTTGGACTTTTATTTTTTCATATTTATAATAAGCTGCGCATGACCCTTCGCTTGAAACCATGCACGGTCCTATAGGATTTTCAGGTTTACAGATTTTTGAGAATAGCCTGCATTCCGTAGGCTTTTTTATTCCTTTTAAAACATCCCCGCATTCACAGCCGGCGGGTTCTCTGGATTTAAATCTTTTTACCGTAAAATAGGTCTTTGCATCGAATTTTAAAAATTTCTTTTTTAACTTCAAACCGCTTCCGGGAATATTTCCGAGGCCTCTCCATACTGAATCTGATTTGTCAAATACCTCATATATTGATTTTAATGCTGCAGGATTTCCCTCTTCTCTGACTACCCGTCTATACTGGATTTCAACCTCTGATATGCCTTTATTTATCTGTCTGATTATGGTTGCTATGGATTCCAGTATATCCATGGGTTCAAAACCACTTATAACACAGGGTATATGGTAATCTTCTGCTATAAAATTATAAGGTTTGCTTCCAATAATAGCAGAAACATGTCCGGGGCATAGGAAGGCATCAATTTCTACCTCTTTATCTAAAAGGAGAAGTTCTAATGCTTCTGGTACAAGTTTATGGGTATTATATATATAGAAGTTATTAATTTTTTCCTGGTAGGCTCTTTTTATAATAACTGAAGTTAAGGGTATTGTAGTTTCAAATCCAATGGCTATAAATATTACTTTCTTCCCCGGGTTATTTCTGGCAAAATCAAGGGCATCGGCAGGGGAATAGCAAATGTTTATGTCTTTACCTTTCGACTTTTCATTGTAAAGACTGGATTCCGTACCCGGCACTCTGAACAAATCTCCAAAAGTAAATATGGAAACATCGTACTGTCTTGCAATCCCGATTATCCAGTCTATATCGCTGATAGGGGTAACACAAACCGGGCACCCCGGCCCGCTAATAAGGTTTATATTTTCAGGAATCAGCTGTCTTAATCCATATCTGGAAATAGCCATAGTGTGAGTCCCGCAGACTTCCATTATATTTATCTTATGGTCGGGTTTATTATTATTTAAGGATTCAACCAGTTCTTTAATATTACTGCTCACCTAAATATTCCTTCCAATAGCCCTGTGTTACCAGCGCATCTTCCTCATCTATAATCTGTATAGCAAATCCTGCATGTACTATAACGAAGTTTCCTACCCTAGCGCCTGGTGTAAGAGAAATATCAATTTCTTTTTTAACTCCAAGACTTTCTACTTCTGCTATATTTTTGTTTATTTTAATTATTTTTGCCGGTATAGCTAAACACATGATAAAACTATCCTTTCTTTGAAGATAAAATTCTTAAGGAAGCTATGTATGCCTGTCCAAGGGAGATACCTCCATCATTAACCGGAACCTTGAAATTCGAGTATACCTTAAAACCATCCTTTTTTAATATATTAAAACATCTGTTTAAAAGGTAGTTATTCTGAAAAACTCCGCCGCTTAAAGCAACCCTCGAGATACCACTGTTTTTTCTTATAATACTGCTGATTTCAAGCACAGCCCCGGCAAGTGTATTATGAAATTTAGCAGATATTTTACTCTTCGGTATCTTTTTTAGCAATTCTTCAAATATCCGGGAAAAAATATAATAATCATCTATTATATACATCCCATCTTTATAATCAACTTTCAAAGGGTATTTCTCACAAACCTTATTATCAGCCATCA
>PEXF01000010.1:5868-14783 GCA_002779205.1 Candidatus Hydromicrobium americanum | reverse complement strand
TTCGCCCTCAAAACTGGACACGTGGGTGCAGTCAAGCAGTGAGCTTACCGCATCAAAAAATCTTCCCATACTGGTGTTAACCGGACTGTTGAATCCTGTTTCTATCTGCTTTTCAATAGCCTCTATTTCAAAAGTGGATATTATTTTCTTGTAAAACGGCAGATTATCATATACAAACTTATAAAATTTATCTTTACTGCTTCCATTTCTCTTCCACAGATGATACAAGTAGGAAACGGCCATTCTATACGGTTTTTTAATGGTAATCTCCCCTCCGGGAAGAACTTTTTCTTTAAGGTGACCCACTCTTATAAAATTCAGGTTGCCGTCGACTGTAAATATTTCACTACCCCAGATCTTTCCGTCATCGCCATATCCTGTCCCATCCCAGGCAAAACCTATTAAATTTTCATTTACGCCGTTTTCAGCCATTACGCTGGCAATATGGGCCTTATGATGCTGTACCGCAATCCTGGTACTTGCATTTTTAAGCTCTGCGGCAAATTTTGTGGAAGCATAAGATGGGTGTTTGTCATAGACCACTGTATCTATTTTTTCAATATTAAAAAGTTTCTGGTAGTGGTCAAATGTGGAACTGTAAAATTTTAGCGATTCTACATCGTCAAGATCTCCCATGTGCTGGCTTAGAATTGCATAATTTTTTACAAGAAAGGAGAATGTATTTTTTTCATGAGCGCCTGCCGCAAAAATAACCTGTTTTCCAATATCCTTATCAATCTTTACCGGATAAGGGGAGTATCCTCTGGCTCTTCTTATAACCATCTCCCTGCCGTCAAAGATTTTTATGACCGAATCATCATATCTGGAATATATATCGCGGTTGTGAATTAGAAAATAATCGCATATATCTTTTAATCTCTCCAGGGCTTCCACATTTTCGGATGCTATGGGTTCTTCCGACAGGTTTCCGCTGGTCATAATAAGTGGTATGTTAATATGCTCGAATAATAAATGGTGTACTGGTGTGTAAGGAAGCATCACTCCTTCATAACGGTTATACAGCGAGACATACCAGGAGACCGGATAATTTTTAGGTTTCTTTTTAAGAAGAACAATGGGAGCTCTGGCTGACAGCAAGCTTTTTATTTCCATCTCATTTAAGCGGTAGTATTTTTTTACGGATACAATATCTTTAATCATTATAGCAAAAGGCTTTACCGGCCTTTTCTTTCTTCTTCTGAGCTCCCTCGCTGTATCATCCGATATGGCGCTGCAGGCTATCTGAAACCCGCCAAGGCTTTTTAATGCAATAATCTTTCCCTGCCGGAGCAGTTCTGCGGCAGAAACGATAGGGGTCTTAGAATCTATTTTTTTTCCTTCTCTGTCAATTAGAAGTAATGAGGGACCGCATTTCTTGCAAGCATTGGGCTGGGCATGAAATCTCCTGTCCAGGGGATCATTGTATTCTCTGGAGCAGTCCTTACACAATATAAACTTGTGCATGGTGGTGTACAGCCTGTCATAGGGTATCTTCTGTATAATGGTAAATCTGGGTCCGCAGCTGGTGCAGTTGGTAAATGGATAGTAGTATCTACGAATGTCCTTTTTATTTTTAATATCTTCAATGCAGAGGTCGCAGGTTGCAATATCTGGAGATACCAGCTGGAATCTTTCTTCCGTTTCTATGCTTTTTCCAATTTTAAAATCCCCGAAATCCCGGAAGGGGACTTCTTCTATTTTTATATTTTCGATAACAGATGCTGATGGTTTTTGTGATTTAATATCTGAAGTAAATTTATCAACTATATTTTTACTGTATGTATTTATTTTTATGGTTACCCCTTCTGTGGTATTGGTGACCATTCCGTTAAGATTGTACTTTTGGGCAAGCCTGTATACGAAGGGCCTGAAGCCTACTCCCTGGACAATACCGGATATATTTATATTAAAAGTTTTTAAATTGTTGCTCTTACTTCCTGCCATATTTAAAATCGTTGATATTTTAACAACAATGTTAAAGTAAAGCTAATGAAATGCAAAACATCGCTTTGAGAGTTACAGTTATTTCCAGGATAACCCTGAAAAAATGCTTGATTGGATGAATAGATGGATGTAAGCTTTTATAAATTTATTTCAAACCAAATTTATTGATTGGTATCCTCTGCAGTTCCCTCATCGGTAGGTTCTTCTTCGGTACCCTGTATGTCCCCTGCATCTATAAGGGCGATAGCGCCCAGTGTAGAAACATCGTTAAAATTAAATACCTTTGAGGAGGAGATTACAAGCTCTGTTGAGTCCAGGTTGTCAGTATCAAGAATGGAAATGGTAAATCCCAGTACATCCACATCAGTGGGGATGTAGTTTGGAAAATTATACCAGGGAATACTCGCCTCTATTAAGTATCCGGTTGCCAGTCTGGTAGAAGCAATGGTAACTCCTCTGGGAGGTGCATTAGAAGGCCAGCTCATAAATGATTCCGCAAATGTACCGGTAAAACTGCCCGGTGAGAGGTCAATCTGATAATCATCGCTGTTATAAAACGGTATCTGCATATCTTCTTCTAATTCCGTATCGAATACAATCGTTATGCTGTCACCTTTGTTTAGCTGATTACCGGTATATTTTTGATTGAATACATCATCGATTACCTGTACCGCAAAATAAAAATTATCATCATCCCAGCAGGAATAAAATGTGCCCGAAATGTCGGTATGGGTGGTGTAATTTTCTTTTTTAATGGTAGGTTCAAAAGCTGAAAAACTCTCAAATTTATCCCATTCCTGGATGCTGCCGTCTAAAACCGGGGGAATATAGCACTTATATGAGAATAAAGGAACTCCCGTAGGTATGGTATTCTGGGTCCTGAAAAGGGATTGGCTTAAGATCTCGTTTTTCTTTTCCTCGATATCAACACTTAAAACAATATTTTCTTCAGGTTCAATCTCGTACTCTACAGTGAAACTTACTGTGTTTGAATTTGTAATTATGTTGCCGCTCTCATCTATAAGTTGTGCTGTCATCTCATACTGACCGGAACTTCCCGGATTCCAGTTGTATTCGTAGGGAGGGGAGGTGAATGATTTTATCTCACTGTCATTTACCATTAGTTTTATGGTATAGTCTGTATTTTCTACTTCATTTGCCCTTATCTCTACCGGAACATTTTCGTTTTGGTTGATGAAGTTAAAGACTTTATCATTGGTAGGAGAAGCTATAAAAAGGGTGTATTCCGATTCGTTTTCGGTTTCTTCCTGTACCCCGGAAAAGAAATTTAAAGGCATGCAGCTTCTGACCGAGAGAAATATGATTATGGCTATTATCAATATTGCTCCAAATAGGATATAGGGAACCTTATCCAATGTAAATACGCGCCTTTTATGATTCTTGCTCATTCCTTTTGCTTTTTCCTTTCATCTATTATCTTATGGGCTAAATTTGGAGGTAATTCTTCATAATGTGAAAATTTTTGAATAAAACGTCCCCTTCCCTGGGTAAGAGATGTTAGATCAATTGCATAGTTGAAAGTTTCAGATTGGGGGGCAGTGGCTTTTATTAGTTGTTTTTTATTTTCAATTTGGGTCATTGAAATAATTTTTCCTCTTTTTGCATTTATATCTCCAATTATATCGCCCATATACTTTTCAGGTGCTATAATTTCCAATTCTATAATAGGTTCTAATATGACCGGAGAAGCCTCCTGCATTCCTTTTTTAAAAGCCATAGACGCTGCTATTTTAAAGGCCATCTCGGATGAATCCACAGTATGATATGATCCATCATACAGATTTACGCTAACATCTACTACAGGGTATTCAGCAAGAACTCCTTTTAGTAGAGCTTCCCTGATACCTTTTTCCACTCCCGGTACATAACTTTTAGGAATTGCTCCACCAAAAATACTATTTTTAAATTCAAAACCTCCGCCACTACCTAGTGGTTTGATTTCAATTAAAACATGTCCATACTGTCCTCTGCCGCCAGATTGTTTTTTATATTTGTATTCAGCCTTGGCATCTTTTCTTATTGTTTCTTTATAAGCAACATCCGGTGTTAATATATCAATACCGATATCAAATTTCTCTTTTAATTTCTCCCTGGCCATAGAAAGATGCAGCTCTCCCATTCCCCAGAGTATATTTTGGTGTACTTCCAGATTTAATTCCTGTCTTATGGTAGGGTCCTCCTGAATCAATTTAGACAGACCATTGCTTATCTTTTCTTCATCTCCTTTACTCCTGGGTATAACTGCCTTGGGCAGGGTCGGGGGAAAATATTCTGTTTCAGGTATTTTTAATGGCTGATCCTGGCTTGAAATGGTGTCATCGTTTGAAATATCCATAATTTTGGATACAGCTACAATATCTCCACATGAAGCTTCACTTACATCGCTCTGATTTTTACCCTGCAGTTTAAATAAATTGGTGAATTTATATGTTTTTCCTGAACTGGATAGGTGATAGCTCTCGTTTATCTTAATAGTTCCGGTAAAAATTCTAAATATGGATAACTTACCAATATAAGGATCTGCCATAGTCTTAAAAACATATGCCAATACCGGTCCATCAGGTGAGGACTTTATTTCTACTTCAGAATCTTTGTTTAAATCCTTTGTTTTTATAGGTGTTATATCAAGAGCGGAAGGAAGGAGAGAGTTTATATAATCCATTAAAATATCTATGCCAAAATTCTTGCCTGAAGATATGGCAAATACAGGGATTACTTTTCCGGATGTTACCGCTTTTTTAAAAACCTCACTTATTACTTTATTATCAATTTTTTCGCCTTCAAGATATTTATTAAGTAGTTCGTCATCTGTTTCCACTATAGATTCAATCAGTTCATTATGATGACTTTCAATTTGACCTTTAATATTTTCATCAACGGAAGTCTTATTACCGGTAAAATTTTTTTCTTTGTATTCGTATGCCTGGTTTTGTAGTATATCTACAATCTTTGAAAAATTTTCACCGCTGTTTAGAGGAATAGTTATAGGGACCAGTTTTAATTTATATTCACTTTTTATATCTTCTACAACTTTAATATAATCTATATTCTCAAGATCCAATTTGTTAAGTATGCAGAACATTGGTTTGGGATTTTTAGCCAGCAGCTCTATAACCAATTCGGTAGGAGCCTGTACCCCGGATTTTGTATCAACAACCAAAAGAGCGCTGTCTATAACTTTAATTGCAGCCTGAGTCTGTCCTATGAAATCCATATATCCGGGACAATCTATCAGATTTATATTAAAATCTTTCCATTTATAATTAAGTATGCTTGAACTGACGCTGAATCCTTTTCTGGTTTCCAGCGGACTGAAATCGGAGACTGTGTTTTTTGTTTCTATGGTTCCCAATCTGTCAGTGGCTTTGGAATTATACAGAAGACATTCTGCAAGTGAAGTTTTTCCAGTGCCATTTCCCGAGATAAGACCGATAACTTTGTTGTTAGAGCAACTTTTACCGTTCATTAACACCCCCCAAAAGTGTCAGATTTTTTTGATAGCACTCAACTGCAATTAGGCAATAGAAGAAATATACCATAAAAATTTTTTTGTGTAAAAATAATATTAACCGGTGTTACAGTCTGAAATTGGCTGTGGAATAGGATTATATTTTTGCAATTATTTATATGATATAATCTAAAGTTGTTTGTTTTTAATATGGAAAAATGTAAAATATTTTAATTTAACAGTGAAAAAATAAAACAGTAAATAAAGCAAAATAGTCAGGAGGTCATTATGTTAACAGGAGTAATTTCTCTTATAGCAATAATTGCAGGAATAATAATACTGTTTTTTATTGGAATAGGTATATATAATTTAATAGTATCTTTAAGAAATAAGGTTGACAATTCATGGCATCAGATTGATGTACAGCTCAGGAAAAGATACGATTTAATACCAAATCTGGTGGAGACAGTGAAAGGGTATGCCAAACACGAAAGGGAAACTCTGCAGAATGTTATCAATGCCAGGAAGATGGGTATTGACGCAAAAACAGTAAAAGAGCAGGCAAAAGCCGAAAATATGATAACAGGTACCTTAAAGTCGTTATTTGCGTTGTCTGAAAATTATCCTAACCTTAAAGCGGACCAGCATTTTTTAAGATTAATGGAACAGCTTAATGGCATTGAAAGTAATATTGCTTATGCAAGACAATTTTACAATGATATGGTTATGAAATTTAATACCAGAATACAAACATTTCCTGGAAATATATTTGCCAGAATGTTTAATTTCCTGTCAAGAGATTATTTTGAAATAGAAGAAGTTTTGGCCAGGGAACCGATTAAAGTAAAATTTTGATAACAGGTGATTTTTCTATAAAAAAAGGTGTGACTTAAGTAATGTACGAACAAATTGCCAGCAACAGGGCAAAAACTGTATTTATAATTATTGGATTTATAATATTTATAACTCTGGTAGGATTTGCTATTGGCTATTATCTTGACTGGCGTTATGGCATTAGCAATAACTATTCGATAATACTTATGATATTTGCACTTATAATGGCACTTATCATGAGTTTTTCAAGTTATTATTATAGCGATAGAATTGTACTGAGCCTGACCGGAGCCAGACCAATATCAAGGGAAGAGAACCCGAGAGTCTATTATATGGTAGAGGGACTATCAATTGCTGCCGGACTGCCTATACCTAAAATTTATGTAATAGGCGATGAGGGTATGAATGCATTTGCAACCGGGCGCAATCCCCAAAAAGGAGTAATAGTCTTTACTCAGGGTCTACTTAATAATCTTAATGATGAAGAATTAAAAGGGGTTATCTCGCATGAATTATCTCATATAAAAAATTATGATATTCTACTGGGAACAATAGTTGTTGTTATGGTGGGAATGATTACTATAATAAGTAATATTATATTTAGGTCCCTTATATTTGGTGGTGGGAGCAGGAGAAGGTCATCAAAAGGCTCAGGCGGCGGAATATTATCATTAATTTTAATAATAGTAGGGATATTGCTTATATTATTGTCTCCTATAATTGCTACGTTAATAAGACTGGCTATAAGCAGGAATAGGGAATTCCTGGCAGATTCAACTGGAGCTTTAATTTCAAGGTATCCTGCCGGGCTGGCAAATGCACTTAAAAAAATCAGTATGCATAGCGAAGTAAAAACTGCCAGTAGCGCAACTGCACATTTATTTATTGCCAATCCAATTGGTGAGAAATCTAAGGTTATGTTTAAAAGTTTGTTTAATACACACCCTCCTACAGAAGAAAGAATCAGGAGGCTTGAAAATATGTCTTTAGGAGTGGGAATAAAATAATTGGAGGTGTTTTAACAAGATGGAGAAAGGAACATTAAAGGTAAAAGCCGGGCTTGCTCAGATGCTTAAAGGTGGAGTAATAATGGATGTAACCTCCCCCGAGCAGGCTAAAATTGCAGAGGAAGCAGGGGCAGTATCGGTAATGGCTCTGGAGAGGATACCTGCTGATATCAGAGCAACAGGAGGCGTAGCTAGAATGACCGATCCTGAAATTATATTAAAAATCATGGATACTGTTTCTATTCCGGTTATGGCAAAAGTAAGAATAGGGCATTTTGCGGAAGCACAAATACTTGAAGCCATAGGAATTGATTATATAGATGAAAGTGAAGTCCTTACTCCAGCAGATGAAAAATATCATATAAATAAATGGGATTTTAAAGTTCCATTTGTTTGTGGTGCCATAAATCTGGGAGAAGCTTTAAGAAGAATAGGTGAAGGCGCTGCAATGATCAGAACCAAAGGAGAAGCTGGCACCGGAGATGTCATAGAAGCGGTAAAACATATGAGAAGCATAAAAGATGAGATAGTAAGAATTTCTTCACTTCCAAAAGAAGAACTGATGACTGTTGCTAAAGAATTAGGTGCTCCTTATGATCTGATACTATATGTGTATAAGAATAAAAAATTACCGGTAGTTAATTTCTCGGCTGGTGGAATATCTACTCCTGCTGATGCTGCTATGATAATGCAGCTTGGTGCTGAGGGTATATTTGTAGGTTCCGGTATTTTCAAATCTGAAAATCCATTAAAAATGGCCCGTGCTATTGTTGAAGCAACAACTCATTATAATAGCCCTGAGGTTTTGGCAAAAGTTTCCAGGGGTCTGGGAAGTCCAATGAGCGGAATTGCTGTATCAGAACTTACAAAAGAGAAAATAATTTCCAACAGAGGGTGGTAAGACTGGAGCAATGAGTATTAAAGTAGGTGTACTTTCACTTCAGGGGGCATTCAAAGAGCACATAAGCAGATTAAAAGAGTGCGGGATTTCTGCTGCAGAAGTAAAGTTTCCGGAACAGCTTAAAGATATTGATGGACTAATTATTCCTGGCGGTGAGAGTACTACTATAAATAAATTACTTGAAAAGTATAAATTTAAAGAAAGCCTTGATAAATTTTACAGGGATAAGAAGCCTATATTCGGGACCTGTGCAGGCTTGATTTTGCTTGCAAAGAATATTAAAGGAGAAGGCAAAGGTCTTGGTTATATAGATATTGATGTACAAAGAAATGCTTATGGAAGGCAGATTGAAAGTTTTGAGGAATTGCTGGATATCCGCCTTGATAACAATCAGAATGGCGGTAAATTTAAATCTATTTTTATAAGGGCGCCAAAAATATTAAATGTTGGAAAAAAGGTCAGGATTCTGGGAAAGTTTAAAGAGGATATTGTATTGGTGAGAGATAATAATGTAATGGCAAGCACTTTTCATCCCGAGCTGACTTGTGACTTAAGAATACACCAGTATTTTATAAATATGATTAAAAATATTAAAGGAGATAATTGATATGTCCGGGCATTCAAAATGGCATTCAATTAAGCATAAAAAGGCAAAAGAGGATGCAAAACGAGGAAATAGATTTGGGAAACTCAGCAGGAATATAATTGTTGCAGTAAGAGAAGGAGGGGGAGGGGATCCCAGGGATAATATGGCTCTTGC
>PEXF01000010.1:0-5858 GCA_002779205.1 Candidatus Hydromicrobium americanum | reverse complement strand
GCAAAGGCTAAGGAATTTAATATGCCCCAAAACAATATAGAAAGAGCAATTAAAAAGGGAACAGGCGAGATAGAAGGAGAGAATTATGAGAGCATCCTGTATGAGGGATATGGCCCGGGAGGCATAGCTATAATAATTGAAGTAATGACTGAAAATAGGAACAGGACTGCTTCAGACATAAGAAACATTTTAAATAGATATAATGGAACCCTTGGTGAGAGCGGGAGTGTTAGCTGGCAGTTTGAGAGGAAAGGTGTAATAATAGTTGAGAAAAGTGAAATAAAGGATGAAGAAGAATTTATGCTTAATGTGATTGATATTGGAGCAGAAGATATTGATGAAGATTATGATGCATATGAAATTAAAGTTCCTCCTGCGGAATTTATAAAGGTCAAGGAAGCTCTTGAAAAAAATAATATAGAAATAAAATCAAGTGAAATAGGACTTATACCAAAATCTACCATAAAATTATTAAAAGAGGAAAGTGTTAAAGCATTAAAACTAATTAATGCATTGGATGAACATGATGATGTCCAGAATGTAAATTCGAACCTGGAAATATCCGATGAGATATTGAGTGAAATATAGATAATTAAAAATGACAACTGATAGAATAAGAATACTGGGGATAGATCCTGGACTGGAAACTACAGGGGTAAGCATATTGGATGTAGAAAAAGGGGAGTACTATCCCGTATTTTCAGATTGTATTATTACAAAAAAGAACAAACCCATTTGTGAAAGATTAGAAGAGATTTACATAAGGATTAATCAGTTAATTAAAAAGTACTGTCCAGACTGCATGGTTATTGAAGAAATCTTTTTTAGCATGAATGTAAAGACTGCTATGGATGTAGGTCAGGCAAGGGGAGTATCAATACTGGCTGGAAGTATTAACAACTTGAAGATATATGAATATACTCCCTTACAGGTAAAACAGGCTATTGTTGGATATGGAAAAGCAACCAAGAAACAAATCAAATATATGTTAAGAATAATACTTAAAGTTAAGGATAATTTTTTCCCCGGGAAAGATGATGCCTGGGATGCAATGGCGATATCTGTATGTCATGCTAATAATAAAAAGTTTCAAGATAAGGTTAAAACTTTTAAATAATTCAGATGGCTGGCTATGATTGCAAAAATATTTGGAAAAATAATTAAAAAGTCACCCTCAAGCATTATAGTGCAAGCCGGGGGAATAGGATTTGAAGTATTGATTTCAAGCAGGACTTTTGAAAAGATACCAGAAAAGGGTTCGGAAGTAGAACTTGATATATATACCCATGTGAGAGAAGATGAATTAAAGTTGGTGGGTTTTCTGGATACCGCCGATAAAGATTTTTTTCTGAAGCTTCTGGGAGTTTCAGGAATATCAATAAAAATAGCGTTAAGCGCCCTGTCCATTTATAGTGGACAGGAGCTTAAAAGAATAATTGCAAACAGGGAAGTTGATCTACTAAGAAGAATTCCCGGAATTGGTCTCAAACTTGCTGAAAGAATGATTCTGGAACTTAAAGATAAACTGGAAGAATATAAAGTGGGAAGAGAAGCGCTTGCAGGTTTAGCGGAAAATGAAAAAATATATGAAGTTAAACAGGCTTTAAGGACCCTGGGCTACGATTCCAGAGAGATAAGTAAAGCCATATCAAAATTAAGTATTGACGTTATCGAGAAAGAAAAAATTGAGCATATTCTAAAAATAGCTCTTAAGGAGATTTAATTAAAATGGTGGGTGAAAAAGGTAAAATGACAAATAATGATGAAGAAAATAATGATGTAAATCCCAAACATATAAAGGTAGATACTGAGCTGGACAAGAGTCTGCGTCCCAGATTTATATCTGAATTTATAGGTCAGGAAAAGATAATAGAAAACCTTCTAATATTTATTAAATCTGCCAGAAAAAGAAAAGAACCACTGGATCATGTGATCCTATCTGGCCCACCTGGTCTGGGGAAAACATGTCTTGCAGAAATAATTGCAAATGAATTAGGGGTTGGTTTTAGGATTACTTCCGGTCCGGCTATTGAAAGAGCAGGAGATCTGGCTGCTATATTGACTAATTTAGAGAATTTTGATGTTTTATTTGTCGATGAGATTCATAGGTTGAACAGAAGTGTGGAAGAAATCCTGTACCCGGCTATGGAAGACTATAAACTGGACATAATAATAGGAAAGGGTCCTTCTGCAAAGTCAATTAGAATTGACATCGCGCCTTTTACTATTATTGGTGCTACTACCAGAATTGGGCTGGTAGCTTCACCTCTACGGGATAGATTTGGAGTAAATTTAAGGCTGGATTATTATGATAAAAAAAGTATTGTCAAGATTATTAGAAGATCAGCTGATATATTTGATATAAAGATAACTGAAAAAGGTGCCGAAGTTATTGCAGGCAGGAGCAGGGGAACACCAAGGATTGCTAATAGACTGCTCCGGAGAGTAAGGGATTATGCTCTAATGTACAGCGATAGTGTAATAGACGGCCAGATAGCCGAAAAAGCTCTTGGCAAACTGGATATAGATAAGTTGGGTTTAGATGTGGTTGATAAGAAAATATTGAGTATCCTGGTTACAAAGTTCGAGGGGGGACCGGTGGGTGTCGGTACTATAGCAGCATCAATAGGAGAAGAAGTTGATACTATTGAAGATGTTTATGAACCATATTTATTACAGCTGGGATTTGTAAAGAGAACTTCAAAGGGCAGGGTAGCTACCAATCTGGCATTTAAATATCTGGGAGTAAAAAAAGAAAATGAACCCAAGCTCTTTTAACTATTTACTTAAGATATGAAGATTGAATTATTTGACTACAGGCTTCCCAAAAAATTTATAGCCCAAAGACCGCTGCAGAGAAGAGATTATTCCAAACTTCTGGTACTCGACAGGCACACGGGTGATATAAAACATGATATTTTTTACAATATCTTGAATTACTTCGACAACGATGATGTCCTGGTTGTAAATGAAAGCAAAGTTACCAGGTGCAGGCTACCTGGTAAAAAAGAAAAAACAGGAGCCAATATAGAATGTTTTGTTCTAAATAAAATAAAGAATAATCAGTATCTGGCATTGCTTAAACCTTCAAAAAGACTCAACACCTCAGATAAGGTAATTATAGGTAAATATTATTTTTTGGTTATATCAAGACTGGATTACGGCGAGGCTATTGTGGAATTTAATACACCTGCAGAGAAAATTTTTAATGAATACGGCAGAATACCGATACCTCCGTATATTAAATGTAATGATATAGATGAATCCCGTTACCAGACTATTTATGCAGAAAGGGAAGGTTCTTCTGCGGCGCCAACTGCGGGTCTTCATTTTTCTGAAAATTTAATTAAAGAAATAAAAAATAAGGGAGTCGTTTTAGCAAAAGTGGGTTTGAATATAGGACTGGATACCTTCAGACCTATTTCATCAAATGAAATCGAAGAACACAAAATGCATAGTGAATATTATTATATAAGAGAATCTGAGGCTAAAAAGATCAACCGGGCAAAAGAAATGGGGAAAAAAATTATTGCGGTAGGTACTACTGCGGTTAGAGTTTTAGAAACTTTGATATCCAGATATGGAAAAATAACAGGGGATAGAGGGGTTACCGATATTTATATATACCCCGGGTTCAATTTTAAGGCTGTAGACCGGATGATTACTAATTTTCATCTACCAAGGTCTACTCTGATAGTGATGGTATCCGCCTTTGCTGGAAGGGAAAATATTCTAAATGCATACGAACAGGCAAAGAAGAATAATTACAGGTTTTATAGTTTTGGAGATTGTATGCTAATAAAGTGACTAATCTTTATTAGATTTAAGACCTTTTTTAAAGTAATAGAGGATTATCTAAATACCGGGATGATTATACTAGAAATAGCTTTAATTATATTGGTAAGGGCTTGTAACAAAATAAAGTTGACTTTTTGTACCGGCCATACTAAAATAAAAGCATGGAGAAAAGGATAAAAGAAGAGGTTATGCTGAAAGTATTATCAACTCTGAATGAAGCACAATCTCGCTGGTATGTTGCCAGGGAGGCGATAAGTCTGGGGCGTGGTGGGCTAAAGCGAATGTACGAGTTAACGGGGCTATCACGGCCTACCATCCTGAAAGGAATGAAGGAATTAAAAAGTGTCCAGGATTTATCAAAGATAGCGGAAGGAAAAATCCGTAAAGAAGGAGGAGGGAGAAAAAGACTTACTAATCTTGATTCAGCGCTTGTAAAAGATCTTACACACATTATGGATGAGAATACAGCAGGGGATCCGATGAGCCTGTTGAAGTGGACTGGAAAATCTACGCGCAAAATTGCAGATGAGATGGTCAGCCTTGGGCACTCTATGAGCGCAATGAGTGTCTGTCGAATGTTGAAGGAAACGGGTTATTCTCTTCAAGCAAATGTGAAAACAAAAGAGGGGAAAGAACATCCTGACAGAGATGCTCAGTTCAAGTATATTAATGAGCAAGTTAAGGACTTCATTAAAAATAAAGCCCCTGTTATTTCAGTGGATACAAAGAAAAAAGAAAATGTTGGTGAGTTCAAAAATGCAGGGCAAGCCTGGAGAAAGAAAGACAAAAAGAGAGAGGTTTTCTCACATGACTTTCCTAATTTGGGTATTGGCAAAGCAATTCCTTACGGAACATATGATGTACAGAGAAACAATGGCATGGTAAATGTTGGAATAACACATGATACAGCGGAGTTCGCCGTGGAGAGCATCCGACGATGGTGGAAACTGATGGGGAGGCAGGAATACCCGGGAGCGAAAAAACTTCTGATCTGCGCTGATAGCGGTGGAAGCAATGGCAGCAGGATAAAAGCATGGAAATTATATTTGCAGAAACTATCCGGTGAATTTAATCTAACAATTACCGTCTGCCATTTCCCGCCAGGAACGAGTAAGTGGAATAAGATAGAGCACAGGATGTTTTCTTTCATCAGCATGAACTGGAAAGGAGAGCCTCTTATCAATTATGAGACAGTAGTAAACATGATCAGTACTACCACAACAAGATCAGGGTTAAAAATAAAGGCTCAATTAGATAAAAATAAATATGAAACAGGCATTAAGATTTCTGATAGAGAAATGAATGGGCTGAAAATACAACATCACCAATTACATCCAAAGTGGAATTACACAATCTTTCCGCGAGAGGGTGGCGAATACATATTAAGGAGTTTGGACAAAAAGCATTGCAGGGGGCAGTAGTGGGCAAACAAAATATTTTTATGTATCTTTTTCAATGTTGTGTATAATCATAGTGAAAGGTCAGATGCCAATGGGTTCTACTAAAGTTCGCAAACAGTCGCATAGGAAGAGAGTAAAAAAGGGAAAAGTGGAAGAAGATCTCAATATACGTTATCATGATGTAAACCCACAATGGAATTACACCATTTCACCAAGGCCAACGAAATCAACAAAACAGGATGAAAGGTAAACTTTATTTTGTTACAGGCCCTAAGTGCAAGCCAAAGACGAAGTTTTGCAATTTCAATTGCTCCTGAATCAATATCAACTCCGTATAGATTGTTTCTTATAAATTGTTTTTTTAGCTCTATTTCATTTATATTTTTACCTACTCTAACATCAAGTTTCTTCCTTAGAGAAACCAATATATTTAGCATTTCAACAGGAAATGCACCACTACCTACAGCGGGGTCTAAAACCTTTATATTTTCTAACTTTTCATCAATTAATCTTATTTCACTTTTTGACAAATCCTCTAAATGCATATTATAAATAAATTTTTTTAACGCTTCAGGTGTTACATTAGTTTCATTTCTAAGAAATTGAAGCAGGGACTCCTTTACCATAAAAGTTACAATCTCTCTTGGAGTATAGAAAGTT
>PEXF01000128.1:1139-5782 GCA_002779205.1 Candidatus Hydromicrobium americanum | reverse complement strand
GTGTGCAATTTTTTAAGAGAAAAATATTAGCACACAGATTCATACAGATTAGAAAGATAGACACAGATTGTATGGAAATAACTTTATTTTCCAAAAAACACAGAGGACTCTCATCTCCCCACAATAGGCGAAACAACTCGTAGTCTCTTCAGACGCTATATCTTACGAATTTATTAATCCATATGGTCCTGATACATTTAATGTTGTGGGACGGCAAAGATAATACTGGTAAAGATTTGCCAAGTGGGGTATATTTCTGTAAGTTAAAGATAGGCAAGAGAGGACATGAAGTCTGTCTGTCCCGATAGTCTTCGGAAGGGGTATCTTCGTGATAATTTTTTGACTTTTTAGACACACTCCATAAGTTGGAAAAGCTACGAAGAAAGTTATATCTGTGAAATAGAAGGAAAAGTGAGACATTTAAAGAGAAGTTTAATGTTGTGGATATTTCTTTCTTGTTTTTTTGCTGAAGCAGAGTCAGCTGACAAACTTATAAAAGGTTCATTTTTACAGTTACCCGTTAGGTGGGGTAAAGAGCAATGGAAGAAGGAATTTGCTTATATGACGGATATAGGAATAGATGAACTCATTATTCAATATGTTGCTCACGATACCATAATCTTTTATGAAAGCGAATTTACCGATTGGTTCACTCCAGTGTTAGAGACTGCTTTTTTGGATACAGTTTTACAAGTATGCGATAGTATGGGTATAGATGTATATATGGGCACTTGGTACTATTCGCCGATTTTCAAGGGACTTTATTGGCATCCCGATACACTCGATACTTGCAAAACGAGAATCATTGCTATTGTCAAAGAAGTATGGGAAAAATTTGGCAGTCATTCCTGTATCAAAGGTTGGTATATAACTCCTGAAGTCTCTTATTGGTTAGCAGACCCTTATTGTATTAGCGATAATGTAGGTAAAGTCAGTCGCTGTTGGAAAGAGATAGCTGATTCTTGTCATGCCCTTACTCCAGGCAAACTTGTTCTTGCATCCCCATTTTTTACCCTCAAATATATTGACCCTGATTCTACATATCGGATAGACCACAATGGGTTTGCTGTATGGGTAGATAGTTTTGCCTGTTTAAGTGGGGTTGATGTTCTTGTAATGCAGGATGGGGTTGGCGCCTTAGACCATTTGACAGGAGGTTATCATGTTGATTTAGACAGTGTGCCAATATACTATGAGATAATTAAGAATGTGCTGGATAACTATCCCGATGTGCATTTTTGGTCGCATCTTGAAGTTTATGATAAAACTGTTCCTCCCTGGGGAGATACAATTTTCCATGCGGCTGATATTGAGAGAGTGCTTTCTCAAATAAATTGCGAGTCCCCTTATGTGGAAAAGATAGTGTGTTTTGAATTCCGTCATTATATGGAACCAACGAGAGTATTGGAACCATGGGATACCTGGGGATTTAGGTTGAAAAATGCAAAGCTATACGACGGTTATAATGAACACTTTTGGGATGTAAGAAATCTTACATCTAAGAGCTCGTATGAACTGACTCCTTCACCATCTTCTAATTACCCGGATGATAGAAATAAACTCATTGATACTATTATTCCGCCACCTCTATATGATTATTGGGATGATTATGTGGGATGGCAAAATGTGGACAGTATTGTAGTTAAATTAGACCTTGGTGGCATAGACACAGTGAGAAATATAAGAACTTATCTTTTACAAGACAACAGCGCGGAAATCTATTTGCCTACAGAGGTGAAAGTATTTATATCACCGGATGATACAAATTACTCGTTTATTGGAACTGCTAAGGGGTTTAGACCAGATGACTCTCTGGATGTTACAGTCCCTTTTTCTTGGATAGATTCAGTATATACTGGAAGATGGATTAAGCTTGTTATATTTCCAGGAGGGGAGTGGACATTCCTTTCCGAGGTTCAGGTCTTCGGAATTCCAGGATAGAGTGTCAATCATTGTATTAAGACAGAAAGTAAAATGAGACGCAATATTTTATATGCGTGCATAGGGGTAACTTTAATTAAGAGATGGACTTACAGCAGGGTTTCTAAAGTTTTCCCTTGACAAATTTGGAATTTTGGAGTATATAAATAAAGAAGGGGTAATAAATAGAAAGTGAGGGGCAGAATATTGTTGTTTTTGATTGTATCTCTTATTACGAATGGAAGTCCCCGCTTTATCGGATTAGATGAGAGTGAGGGCTCTCGTCTATCTGGGCACAGGTGGATTGGATGACATCATCCAACCACCTACAATAGGAGAATCCTAGAAAAGTATCATTTGTAGTTCAACCCTTTAGGGTTGATACTCTCCCGATAAAGGGGGAGAGGCAGAGGGGAGGGAAAATGAGGTGTAATAAATTTTTGATAGGAGAACTCTTTTTGTCCACTTATATATTTGCTGGCCAGATTAACCATACAGTAAGTGTTAATCCATCTGATTTAACTTTTACAAAGTTCAAGGGTTATGACCTGGTAAAGCTCAAAGGATGTAAGTTTAGCACTGAAATTGGCGCTCCTATGCTCCCTCAATTAGCACTCCAGGTTCTTATTCCACCATCTGCAAATGTTACCAATGTTGAAGTAAGAAACACGAAAGCAGAAATACTTTCGGGCGAATACAAAATCTACCCTACCCAGCTACCTCAACCAATGCTATTCGAAAAACAAACAGAGTGGGTAGAGCCGAATTCTGATATCTATTCTCAAACGAGCCCTTTCCCAGAGACCTTAGCAAGATGTTCACATACAGGGAATATGGGTGGCTATAGAATTGCTGGAATTCTTGTTTATCCTGTTCAATATCTTCCTGCTCAAAAGAAACTTATTCTTAATTCTGAGATTGAAATCCAGATTACCTATAAGGAAGAAATGGCTGATAAGCCGCAAAAGACATTAAAAGAGAAAACTTTATTTGGCAAGATAATAAAAAAGATAGTAATAAATCCTAATATGGTCAAACATTGGAGTCCTGATATAAGTTCTGGGTCTCGTTCTAAAGTGCTTTCTCCTGATACGATTGAGTATGTGATAATAACATCAAGCTCTTTCGCATCAGGATTCCAACCCCTTGCAGACTGGAAGACAAAGAAAGGTGTCCCCGCCAGGATTGTTCCTCTTGATACCATTTATGCAAACTATTCGGGCGCAGACAACGCTGAACGAGTAAGAAATTTTGTCAAAGATGCGAACTCCACTTGGGGTACAATGTGGTTCTTACTTGGAGGACAATGTGATTATGAAAACGGGCAAGAAGTAGTCCCAAGAAGAGATGTATATTACATAACGAGTGGCGTAGGTGCATATCCTGATGAAGACTCCATTCCCTCTGACCTGTATTTTTCAGATTTAGATGGCACATGGAATGCAGATGGAGATGGAACTTGGGGTGAAAGCACGGACGGAGTAGACCTTTATTCAGATGTCTTTGTTGGAAGAGCTCCTGCCCGAACTACTACTCATGTGCAGAAATTCGTTAATAAAACTTTAACCTATGAAAAAAATCCCCCAGCAGGATATTTAAAGAGAATGCTCCTTCCAAGTGCCAAACTTACGTCTTCTTATTATGGAGAGGCTGCAAATGATGAGATTGCCGCCATAACTCCAACAGGATGGAGTGATATAGAATTATCTGAAAGATATGGAACTTTATCTAAAACTGGTGTAGTAAATAATATTAATTCAGGTATCGGTTTTTGCCATTTCTCCGCTCACGGAGACCCGTATGGTGTTGAATTTTATGGCGGAGGATATTTCTTGAGTTCCAGTGATGTATCTTCTTTAACAAACGGAAACAAACTTGGCATATTTAATGCGATGAGTTGTTTTACTGGTGGACTTGATGAAGTATCTTCTGGAGACTGCTTTGCCGAGTATTTTTTGAACTCATCAAACGGTGGTGGAGTTGCCTCAATTATGAATTCACGATTCGGATGGGGAAATCCACCTCAACTTGGACCCTCCGAGTTAATTGATATTTCACTTTATGATGAAATCTTTAATAATGGAGTCCATAATCTTGGAACCGCACACGCTATATCTAAAAATACCTATGTTCCACAAGTTACCTGGAGCTATTGTTGGGCGTGGTGCATTTATGAGCTTAATCTATTTGGAGACCCTGAACTCCCAGTATGGACCGATGAACCCGGCAATTTAGTTGTTGCACATCCAGATACAATAGGAGAGGGTGAAACAAGTTTTCAAGTAACAGTGACAAATAGCAAAGCTCCTGTGAATAATGCATTAGTATGTGTGTTAAAGGAAGGCGAAGTTTATGAACGCGGGCTTACCAACTCTTCTGGAGTTGTAACGCTTACTTTATCCCCTCCTCCTTCTCTTGGAATCCTCTTTGTGACAGTCACAAAACCTAACTATAGACCTTATGAAGGCGAAACCTTTGTTAAAACAGTTGGTGTAGAGGACAGGGCAGAGACACCCAAAGTTTTTGCAATTCATCAAAATTCACCAAATCCATTCAGCAAGGTAACAACCATCAACTACCAGCTACCATGTGAAAGTTCAGTTGAGTTAAGCATTTATGACATCAGCGGGAATTTTGTGCGTACACTTGTAAACGAATCACAGAAAGCTGGGTATTACCAGACTAATTGGGATGCCTGCGACAATGGAGGAAAGGAAGTTTTT
>PEXF01000128.1:787-1123 GCA_002779205.1 Candidatus Hydromicrobium americanum | reverse complement strand
ATCAGATTAAATCCGAGGACATTACTCTCACAAGAAAAGCTATTTTATTCAGACAGTAATTTAGGCATTTAGGTATTTATTTTTTATAAGGAGGCGCATATGTATAGAAGTATAAAGTTGTGGGGTTTTGTTCTACTTTCCTTATCTCTGGGAACTACAGGAGTACTCAGAGCCAATGTAACTTTCACAAGATACGAGGTGGATAACGGATTATATATACCTCACGGAGATTGGGCTGGAGATATAGATGGAACCAGTCCACCGTATGCTCTTGATATTTTCGCAACTATTAACTGGCCTGCCTCTTCAATATGGTATGCAAATTTAGGAAATGGA
>PEXF01000128.1:0-748 GCA_002779205.1 Candidatus Hydromicrobium americanum | reverse complement strand
AACGACAAATATAATTTTGAGGTAGCTGCGGCTGACTTTGATAAGAATGGAACTCTGGATGCTGTCTCGGTTGATATGTCCCGTGACTCTGCCGGAGTATCATACCTTGGGCTTCACATAAATAATGGAAGTGGCACTTTCTCTACTACCACTATTGGAAGTATCCAGAGCTGTTATAGACAAATGAGAGTCAGGGATGTAGATGGTGATGGGGACACTGATATTGTTGTAACTGCTCAGAGTTATAGACCTCAATCCTTCAGTCAGTGGGATTTTGGAGTCTATTGGTATGAGAATACAGGAGGAATGAATTTTACAGAGCATAAAATAGGCAATGCTAATGCGTGGAAGGTGGATTGCTTTGATGATGAAGGAGATGGACATTTAGAAATAGTAGTAAGTGAGTGCTCTCATGGAAGCAGCGATAGCTTGGCTCCCTGCCGCCTTATTTTCTATAAAAATAATGGAAGTGAGCTCTTTACCCCAATAGTTCTTGATAGTAGTTTTCCCGCGGGATTTGGTGAAATTGGAGCGGCTGGAGTTAGGTGTGCCGACTTTGATGAGGATGGAAAAACAGATATAATATGCGGAGATATAAGCAATGGCAAATTTTACTGGTATAAAAATAACGGAGGTTCAAGCTTTACAAGAAATACTCTAGCCACTGATTGCCCTAACATTGATGGAATGGATGTAGGAGATTTTCAACCAGATGGACATATAGATATAGCAGTTGCCGGTCGCAACT
>PEXF01000114.1:9505-10967 GCA_002779205.1 Candidatus Hydromicrobium americanum | reverse complement strand
TTCTTCCAGGAGTAGTTAAAGATGTTAAAGTAAATCTTAAGACATCAGCTCCATTTTTTTTAATTATATCCGCCGGGTCTACCACATTGCCTCTGGATTTACTCATTTTCTGCCCGAATGCATCATTTACCAGAGGGTTGATAAAAACTTCCCGGAAAGGAACATCCTTTTTAAAATACAGACTCATCATAATCATTCTGGCTACCCAGAAAAAGATAATATCGTGAGCGGTAACAAGAACGGCAGTAGGAAAAAAATGTTCGAGATCTTCAGTTTCTTCTGGCCATCCAAAAACTGCAAAGGGCCATAGACAAGAACTGAACCATGTATCCAGAACATCCTGATCCTGTTCCACATTACTGCCACCGCATTTTGAACATCTTAGAGGGGTTTTTTCACTTACTATCATCTCATTGCAATCTTTGCAATACCACGCCGGAATACGGTGTCCCCACCAGAGCTGGCGGGATATGCACCAGTCCCTGATATTTTCCATCCAGTTGAAATATATCTTCTCCCATTTTTTGGGAATTATTTTCACCCTTCCTTCCTTCACTGCTGTGGTAGCCGGTCCAGCCAGCTCCTTCATAGATACAAACCACTGCATTGAAATCCTTGGCTCTATTACAGTACTGCACCTTGAACAAATTCCAATTGAGGACCTGTGAATATTTTTACCAACCAGGTAACCCTGTTTATCTAAATCATGCAAGACTTTTTGCCTTGCAGTGTTGCGGTCTAAACCCTCGTATTTTCCTGCATTGAAATTTAAGCTTGCATCCTTGTTAAATATATTAATTTCTTCCAGGCCATGTCTTTTCCCAATTTCAAAATCATCGGGATCATGGGCTGGTGTAACCTTAACCGCCCCACTCCCAAATTCCATATCTACAAAAGCATCATCTATTACAGGTATTTTTCTTTCCACTAGTGGGAGGTAAACTGACCTGCCTTTATATTTTTTGAATCTATTATCTTCTGGATTTACTGCAACTGCCGTATCACCAAGCATGGTCTCAGGTCTTGTAGTTGAAACAATTATATATTCATCATCACTGGGCTTACCGGTTTTTTTATCAATTAAAGGATATTTTATATCCCACAGGTTTCCTTCTTTTTCGATATGTTCTACTTCAATATCGGAAATTGCGGTCTGGCACCTTGGACACCAGTTAACCATATAATTTCCTCTATAAATCAGCCCATTTCTATATAAGGTCACAAATTCTCTTGTGACCGCTTTGCAGTACCAGCTATCAAGGGTAAACCTTTCCCTGTCCCAATCACATGAGCATCCCAGCAATTTTAATTGGGTTATAATCCGGCTGCCATATTTTTCTTTCCAGCGCCATACTTCTTCTACAAACTTTTCTCTTCCCAGCTGAAATCTATTTATATTTTTTTCTTCCAGAGTTTTTTCCACTACATTTTGAGTAGCTATTCCTGCATGATCGGTCCCGGG
>PEXF01000114.1:0-9481 GCA_002779205.1 Candidatus Hydromicrobium americanum | reverse complement strand
CATTCTCTTATATCTTACGATTACATCCTGCAGGATATTATTCAGGGCATGACCGATATGAAGATAACCGGTTACATTAGGAGGTGGTATTACCATACTGAATGGAATTTTTGATTTATCGATCTTTGCAAAAAAATATTTATTTTCAAACCAATGCCAGTAGATTTTCTGTTCAAATGCTAAAGGATTGTATTTGCCTTTAATCTCACCAGGCATTTTAAGCTGACTTTTCTTCATCTTTCAAAAATACTTTTTTGTTTGATCTACCAATTATCGCGGGCTCAGTTTTATTTTCAACAACCTCTCTTGTTATAATACATTTACTTATATCATTACGCTCAGGTATTTCAAACATTATATTTAACATAATCTCTTCCATAATAGCCCTGAGTCCTCTTGCTCCTGTTCCTCTTTGCAAAGCATGTTTTGAAATCTCCCTTAAAGCATCTTCTGTAAATTCCAGGTCAACTTTGTCCATCTTAAACATTTTACTATATTGCTTGACCAGTGAATTTTTTGGTTCAACCAGAATTTTAATCAAATCATTTTCCGTAAGACTAGACAGGGTGCTAACTACAGGCAGCCTTCCAATTAGTTCTGGAATTAAGCCGTACTTTAATAAATCTTCCGGCATTGTCTGGGGAAGAAGTTTATCAATTTTTTCAACTTTATCTGGAACTTTTCCTGAAACAAAGCCAACACTACTTTTATTTATTCTTCTCTCGATTATCTTTTCCAGCCCACTAAACGAACCGCCGCAGATGAAAAGAATATTGGTAGTGTTAATTTGTATAAAATCCTGATGAGGATGTTTTCTGCCTCCATGTGGAGGAACATTAGCTTCGGTTCCTTCTAAAATTTTGAGCAGAGCTTGCTGTACCCCTTCTCCAGATACATCTCTGGTAATTGAAGGATTTTCAGATTTACGGCTGATCTTGTCTATTTCATCCAAATAAATAATACCGGTCTCAGCTCTTTTAATATCAAAATCTGAAGCCTGTATCAATCTTAGCAATATATTTTCTACATCCTCACCAACATAACCTGCTTCAGTAAGCGATGTTGCATCTGCAATGCAAAACGGAACATTTAATATTCTGGCTAAAGTTTGAGCAAGAAGAGTCTTGCCGCAACCAGTTGGGCCGATTAACAAAATATTGCTTTTTTGAATTTCTATATCATCCTTGCTTGGCCTGTCCTCATATTTTACTCTTTTATAATGATTATATACGGCTACAGATAGTACTTTTTTTGCCCTTTCCTGGTCAACAACATACTCATTTAAAATTGAATATATTTCTTTAGGTTTGGGAAGATCCTTGAAGTCAACTTCTCTCTCTTCCCTTAATTCCTCATCTATAATCTCATTACACAAATCTACACATTCGTTGCAAACGTAAACTTCTGGTCCCGCAATCAGTTTTTTTACCTGATTTTGAGATTTACCACAAAAAGAACATTTTAAAAAATCACTTTTTCTTCCGCCATTTGATGACAAGTTTATACACACTCCTATTTAATATTACTTTTTATAAATAACTTCATCCACTATGCCGTATTCTTTGGCTTCCTTTGCATCTAATATAAAATCTCTTTCAGTGTCCTTCTCCACTTTTTTTACTTCCTGACCGGTATGCTTGGCAATTATCTCATTTAGAATAGTACGTATTCTCACCATCTCTTTTGTATGAATTTCTACATCAATCGTAGTTCCGGAAACATCTCCTGATGGCTGGTGAAGCATAACTCTCGAATTAGGCAGTGAAAATCTTTTACCTTTTTCCCCTGCCAGAAGCAAAACTGCGGCTGCGCTTGCGGCCTGACCAATACAAATAGTGGATACCGGAGACTTTATAAACTGCATTGTATCATATACCGCCAGGGCAGCAGTCACAACTCCACCAGGGCTATTTATATACAGCTGTATATCTTTTTCCGGGTCTTCTGCCTCCAGATGGAGCATCTGTGCCATAATTAAATTGGCAATATTATCATCTACAGCTACTCCCAGAAAAATTATTCTTTCTTTTAGCAAACGCGAATAAATGTCAAAAGATCGCTCTCCTCTACTGGTCTGCTCGATTACCATTGGAATCAAATAATTATTATACATTTTAACCATCTCTCTTTTTTATTTATTTTGAACCAGGAGTCCAAAGCCTTTTAGCTTTTTTTTCGGCTCCTGCCTTATCTTTATCAGGCGTCCATATCTCCTCTTTACCTCCGCTGCCTGTATTTTTCTCCTCTATCACCTGCGCGCTTTTGATCAGCAAATCAATTATCTTCCTTCTCTTAATATTCTGGGTCAGGGTCTTTTCTCCCTCAGGATTTTCAAAGAATTCTCTGATTTTTTTAATGTCCTCTTCTTTTTTGTATCTGCTAATGATATTATCTTTTTCTTTTTTTATTTCATCTTCTGAAGGTTCTATATTTTTCTTTTCCGCCTTTTCCAATGCCTTAAAGATCAGATACTCTTTTACTTCTCTTAGCGCTCTCTCCCTGATTTCTTCATTTAGCTTATCTTCTGTAATATTTATAGCCTTAAGATAATTATTCCTGTTTATCTTCTGCTTCTTTAAACCTTCATCAATCTCTTCATTAATCTGTTTTATTCTACCAGTTACCATCACAGTTGGAATATTAGACTTTATATTGTCTACAATATGATTAAAAATTTCTTCTATTATTTTTCCCTTTTTAAAACTTTCTTTCTGCTCAATCAATCTCTTTTTAATGCTATCTTTAAAGTCATCTGCATCTTTATAGTCACCTAAGTTTTTCAAAAACTCCTCGTTGATTTCAGGTAATACCTTCTTCTTTATCTCCTTTATAAAAATGCTGAAGTTTGCCTGCTTGCCCTCTAGATCCTTATTTTCAATATTTTCAGGCAATATAAGTATTACATTTTTCTTAATACCTCTTTTCATTCCGATAAGCGAATTTTCAAACTCAGCAAACAGAGTATTTGAGCCAACTTCTAAGAGATAATCTTCGGCGCTGCCGCCTTCAAATGCTTTACCTTCAATTTCACCATCAAAATCCAGTGTAACATAATCACCTTTAGATATTGGCCTATCATCTTCAACCGGTTCAAGTGATGCAAAGTTATTTCTGATATTATTTATTTGCAGTTCCAATTCCTGGTCAGATACATCCGTAGAAAGGCCAGTAACCTTTATACCTTTATATCCGGGTAATTCTATTTCCGGTTCTAGTTCTAATTCTACTTCAAACCCTAAAGATAAATCCTCTGCCAGCTGAGTAATTTTTATTTTCGGGTAGTCTATTGGTTTTAGATTGGACTGGGTAATTATATCTGGATATAATTCAGAAATTGAAAGACTGGCAGCTTCATTTAACACATACTGTTTACCAAAATTTGCATCTATTATTTGATAAGGAATCTTACCTTTTCTAAAACCGGGAATATTTGCTTTTTGAGATATATTTTTATAGGCTTTGCCAATATACTTTTTTAAATAATTATTTGAAATCTCTATATCTAATTTAACCTTATTTAAATCAATCTTCTTCTGGTTTTTTATCTCATAACTCAAGTAAAATCCTCCTTAAACATCAGTAGTGGGTTAGTTCTATTTCAACATTAAAACTCATATTATAATAGAAAATAAATAAAATACAAACCAATCATGAAGTTTCTGTAGTAGGGTCGAGAACTGGCGCGCCACCGAAATATTTCAGTACGTTTCCAGCTCCCGCCACATCAAACCCAGCGTTCGGATTTCCCGAACTGGGCTTTCTTGCTAATTTCTCCTAAAGGATTATGTGACCTATTGGCCTGGCAGCGCTTTTAAGTCTGATAATACATTATCCTGTAGTTACCATACAACCCCAGGGTCTTGTAGAACCAATCTCTACTCCACCTGTTCCAGCCAAAGCCATATCGTTTTCTTGCACGCATTAAGTGCCTTCTTATCTTCTTCTCAACCCAGTCCCTAACATAATTAAAACATCTACCAGAATTACCAATTCTAAAGTAATTTACCCACCCTCTAAGAATGGGATTTATTAGGTATATTATCTGGCTTACCGGTTGAGACCTATGCTTTCGGAATACCTCTTTTAGCTTTTGCAAGAGAGCCGTTCGTGCCTTCATCTTTGGTATGCACACAACTCCCCATTTGCCTTTGCGGGTTCTAACCCGCCTGTAGACAAACCCAAGGAAGCTAAAGGTCTGCCCTCGGGTAAGGTCTATTACTTGAGTCTTTTGGATATTTATCTTAACACCAAGTTTTCCCAACTCCTGGATAAGCCGTTTATAGGCTGCTTTTAGAAGCCATTCCCATTTATAGTAACCACTTACAAGGATTACCATATCATCTGCAAAGCGTGCATACTCAATATTGGTGTATTTGCCTTCGCTTGTGACTTCCTTTGCCTTCTCCAGCATCTTATCTACCTCATTTAGATAGATATTTGCAAGTAGTGGTGAGATGACTCCGCCTTGGGCTACTCCTTTCTTTCCATTTGCTTTTAGCATTAGCTTGGCCAGTCTCATCATGTCATCATCATTTACCCTTTCAGCTACTTTTCTAAGCAGGATATCATGTCCTACATTATCAAAGTAAGCCTCAAGGTCAACATCAATAACTTTTGTTTTACCGCTTACAATTGCTTTTGCTACCCGACTTACAGCTTCATGGGCTTTGCGCTTGGGTCTATAACCATATGAACCGTCTTTAAAGTCAGCTTCAAAGATTGGCTCAAGTATTAACTTGGCCGCTCCCTGCACTACACGGTCTTTTACAGTTGGTATCCCCAGAACTCTAACTTTACCCTTTCCCTTGGGAATTTCTTTTCTTCTGTTACCCATAGGATAATACGTGCTTGAGACCAGTTCATCTCTAATCTGTAAAAGAAAAGCTTCAAGACCTGATTCTTCAATGGCTTCAAATGTAACTCCGTCTATTCCTGGAGCTCCATTATTTCTTTTAGCCAGTCTGTAAGCCTCTTTTAGTGTTTCCATTTTACATACATGAACGTATAGTCCCCAAAACCTCCATGTCTTTTCAGACTTCGCCTTTAGGTATATCTTTCTCCTTAGTTCCTGCAAGCTTATGGACGCCTTTATCATTTCGTCCCTGCCTCCCTTTGGTTTAAAAGACTTTTAACAATAGGGCCCCTTTGCTCCCCAGACATTACTCTGGTTCATAGCTAATACAAGCCCATCCGCCACCCTCTTGTCATAAGTTCACTTCCCAGCGGTTACTGGTTATAGAGCTTACCTGCTCCAGGAATTTCTTCTTGGGACAAGTAGGGCTTCTCCAGTTGCTTGATATATCCTTGTTACCATGCTGTCGCTACCACCCCGTCGGAATAAGACAAACGTAACGGCCAGTTTTCGTTTGCTTATGCTGTCTTTGCCCTCTGAATGCAGGCTCGACTTCCGAAAATTCCAGTTCTCGAGGCCACCTGTGCGTTCACTTACGTTACGGCCTGGTAACTCGCTTATCACCCCTAAGATGACTTTGTCAATAGGCTTCAAAGATTTTGGTTTCCCTTATCTTTGCTATTCAAGCTACAGGGCTTCTGGCTATTACCCTGGAAGGACTGTCTCCCACTGAACATATCAGCCTAATCTGGACACACATTCAGACACTACTACCCCGAAACCATCACATAATATCTGCAAATTAAGAATTATTATGACAGATAAATTAAAAAAGCATATAAAAGTTAAAAATATTACATAAAGGCACTGGAAAAATGAGAAAAAAAGAGATGAGTTTTTTAAGGGTTAAAAAATTATTTAAAAAAATATTTAAGTTTAAATTAAAATATCATCCTAAATAACAGACTGCGGAGGTGCCTTATTCCAGGTTTTTATTCTTTCTGCAAGTCTGTTCTTTGCATCAATTTTAAGCTTCATTAAGATAAAGCTGTACTCATCTAAATCAAATACACCGTAGTGCGAGCCACTGTAAAGTATTACAACACATTCTCCTGCTCTTTCCTTTTTTGTAATTGTAGATATTGTCTTTTTTGCCAGATCTTTTGCGTCTTGCCTTAGAAGATAAAGCTGCATGAGCGAGTAAGCTGCCAGTTTAAATATGACCTGTGTAATTACAAGGGCAAAGGCAGGAGAGCTGAATTTGTTAAAGGCCCAGAAACCTTTTAACTGGCGGTGGCGCTCTTCTATCTTTGTCCTTTTTTTGTAAAGATCAAATGCTTCAGAGGGGTATTTGTATTTTTTGCTGTGGGCCAGAACAAAGTAGCTAACCTGGCCGCTTTCATAGTCAGTTTCTCTTTTAATTGATACATGTAGGGGAACAGAGAGATTCTGCCATGATTTTAGCTCATAAAAGATGCTAACCTCCTCTTTTTTTGCAATAAATCCGTCACTGCTTTCTTCAACATGATAGGTCTTCCAGTCAACATTTTTTGCCCTGGCAAGGCCCATTGCATCATCATATGCTGCCATACTACTCTTTAGGGGGATTACCCAGTTGATTTTGTAATCTTTTTTGTAATGGGTAAGTGTGGGGCCGTCAATATATCCCCGGTCCATAAGAAGGGTATCTATGTAGCCGCCACTATTAATAAAACCATCTACCAGTTCTCTTCCTTCATTTAGGCCACCTGCATTTCCCGGATCAATTCTTGCACCAGCATATATATAGTAGCTGCCTTCCCTGTCAGTATTAAGCAGGGAAGAAAATTTATAGCAAAGAGTTAGTCTTGCACCTGGAGTGTCTTGTGAGGCATGGTTACCGTCACTGTCCAGCCAAACATATTCAGCATATTTGTAGTTTGTGTTATCGGGAAGAGGCACGTAGCTTGCATCCTCTATAAATAGGCCGCTTCTGTAAGCACCTTTAGCACCCATCCAGCTGGAAAAATAATGATTAAACCAGTATGTGAGACTTAAAGGTTTAGTGTCTTTAAAAAACTTTCTTATGGTATCCTGGTCTGCAGGGTAAATCCTCTCCTTTTTGTTTTTGTTGTTAAAACCGGGAACTGGTCCTAAGTTTAGCCCCAGCATCTTTAAAATGGTCCCATTTTTTAGTACATATGGGATATTGCTGAAGGCTTCTTCTCCAAACATCTTTGCTGCTAATAGTGAGGCTAAAAGGAACCATGCAGGAACTTCAGTCTTAACTCTTGGACTTGGATATGTTTTATCACAGTAGCTAAAAAAGTCAGTGGCAAGTAGATATGAAAAAAACTCATCTACAAAACCCATTTTAGAAAAGGATCCGTAGTCTATATCTCCTTCTTTGAGGGCTTTTGTTACCTTTGATTTGTTCTGCGTATAGACAAAATAATTATTTCTTTGCTGGTTCATAGCTGGATGTTTTAATTTTTTTTATCATAACTACCATCTCATAGATTTTTTTATCAATCTTACCCAGTCTTGCCATATGATTTATGTATTTTCTGTAATTTGTAGCTTTTATCTCTACACCCGGCTCATCAGCTTTTCTAACAAAGGTAAGCTTTGTTTTGCCATCAACTTTTTTAGATAGATATTTAAATGGACCATGAAGTTCTCCTTTTGCACACCTACAGTTTTTATTGCCGCATTTTTTGTAAACTGTATATATCGATCCATCAACCATATCATGGGCATTTAGAAGATAATCTATTATTATTTTCCTTTGTCTTTCCAGGTTATATATATTTTTCCGTAAACTACTTATATTATCCATATTGTATGTATTTTATACCATTACATACCATATTTTGATAAAAAATGCAACTTTTTAAAATTAATTGCTATTTTTCTTTTTTGGGGAGGTGAAGGATAAACTATTTTCTTAAAATATGCTTATTTATGTGTATAATTTATGTTAGTTCAAGTTACTGATTTACAGTGTCTGAATCACAGTGAAGTTATTCGATTTCATTTACATTCTTATATATAATAGGATATAGACGACATCGCACTGGCATAATATTAGCTATAGAGTCAACATGTTGGTTGGGTAATAATTTTGAAAGGGGTTTTTCTGGACTTTATATTTACAGGCTATTTACTGACTTTTCCATCCTGAATTTTAACTATCCTGCGGCAATAAGATGCTACATTCATATCATGTGTTACAATAAGAATTGTTTTGCCATCCTCATTTAATTTTTTTAATATATCCATTACTTCGCTGCCAGTGTCACTGTCCAGTGAACCGGTTGGCTCATCAGCAAGGATTATATCAGGATCGTTTACAATAGCTCTGGCAATAGCTACCCTCTGGCGCTGCCCCATTGAAAGATTTAACGCCATAGCTTTTTTCTTTTCAAGAATTCCCAATTGGGAAAGTACTTTTCCAATTTTATCTCTTTTTAATTTAATTTGCTTTTTTGAGTACGTTAGAGGTATCATTACATTTTTATAAACATTGTATCTTTCTACAAGTGCAAAGTCCTGAACCACAAAACCAAATTTTTGATTTCTAAGCTCTGCCATTTCACTATCATTAAATGTATCGATCAAACGATCGGACAAAAGATATTTCCCACCAGTTGGCTTATCTATACAGCCTATTATATTCAGAAGAGTAGATTTACCTGATCCGGAGGGACCCATTACAGCAATCATATCACCATTATCTACTGAAAGTGACAGCCCTCTTAAGGCTTTTACCTCTGATTCACCACTGCCGTATGTTTTATATAGATTGGTTATATTTATGATACTCATTCTACTGGCTCCTCCTTAAGATATTATTTATTTGTGTTCTTGACAGCATAACTATCGGGTAGACCATAATGATAAGACCTATAAACAAACTAGACACAATGGTTAGAAATGTTGTCATGCTAAACCTATGAATAGCTATCACAATGATATCTGATAAAAAGATTATTATAAAAACCTGGATTAGAACACGCTGGATAATAGATATTACACGGCCACCACAGAGAAGATGAATTGCAAATTCTTTAGTATGAGTGTTTATAAACTGGATAAGGTTTGAAATAAAGCCAATGATGCTAAAAATTAGTGTAGTAGTCATAATAAATCCTATAGTTAATACCTCAAAGCGATTAGCTTCTAAAAGATACTGAAGTTGATCTGTAAAACTAATAGATTCAAAGGTATATAATCCCAGTTCATTTGATTTCTCCTGAATAATCTGAAGGTTTTCAGGATTATCAGTAATGATAAACGTAGAATTTATAGCAGAACAATAACCCCACGCTTCGAACTTGTCAGACTGAAGGGGAATTACAAATGCTTTATCAAGCAAATAAATTAAACTACCTCGGCTCGGGTTTAAATAAAATGATGATTTTTCTAAAAAACCAACTACTCTGTAGCACTGGCTTTCGTCATCGTAAATTATATCATCCAGATCATAAAATTTCTGAAAATCATATCCTAAAAGCAATGGAATTTGTCTACCTGTATCTTAAAATCACCGGTAGAAAATATCCTTCCTTTTACACATTTCAGTTTAAAAATACTCTGAAAATCCTCATCAATTTTAAGTAAAAAATACGCATTTGGGGCATACCTCGG
>PEXF01000138.1 GCA_002779205.1 Candidatus Hydromicrobium americanum | reverse complement strand
AAATAAGATAAATTTTAATATAATATTAACCTTATATTTATAATTTAATCTTTAATGAGTAAGATTATGTTTTATGAAATAAATAACCAGGATTTAAAAAAAGTTATTGATATAATACTGAAAAATTTTAAGGAAAACGAAGAAAAAATTAATGTTTTAAATGTGTTTCCCGTTCCAGATGGAGATACCGGTACCAATATGCTGTTGACTTTAAAGGCGATAAAAGAAGAGCTTTTAAAGCTTAAAAATTTTTCTGTGAAAAGTATTCTGGAGAAAGCTTCATTTGGCGCATTAATGGGTGCAAGGGGGAATTCTGGTGTAATATTCTCTCAAATACTTAAAGGTTTTTTCGATATAATAATAAAAAGTGATAGTTTAAATCTGGATGTAATTAAAGAAGCGTTAAAATCATCCAGAGATTTGGCATATGATTCTGTGCAGGATCCGACTGAAGGAACCATGCTTACCACTATGAAGGATATTTGCAAGCTTGTTGAAAATTTAGTCAATAATACTGATAAAATAAAACTGGTGGAGCTTCTGGACAGAATTATTTCCGAAACTGAAAAATCTGTTGAAAGAACTACTTTTCTCCTGCCGATACTAAAGAAAGCTGGTGTAGTAGATGCTGGAGCACAGGGTATTTTAGATATTTTGATTGGAGCCAAAAAGGCTTTAATCGAGATTAATAGTATAGACGGCAGTTTAGAAAGAAATGTAAGTAAAGTAGGAAGCGTATCTATTATATCTGGCAGCAGTAAAAATAATAAATCAAAGAGTAATAGTCTAGATAAGGAATCTAAAGCATATGTTCCGCAAGCTGAGAGTAAAAGATTAAAAGAAGTAAAAATAAGTTATGAGATTAAATATACTTATTGTACGGAATTTATGGTAAGGGGCAGCGGGATAGATATAGAAAGATTAAGGGAAAGAATTGAAAGTTTTGGCGATAGCGCGATGGTGGTCGGAAATGAAAATCTTGTAAAAATACATGTGCACACAAACCATCCCCACAAAGTTCTGAGAAGAGCATTAAGAGAAGGTACTCTTCATGACATTCAAATTAATAATATGGAAGATCAGAGGAAAGAAGCAGCAGGAGAAGCAGAATTGGTAGAAGAAAAGATGGAGGAAAGAAGGGCTCTGATAGTAGTGGCTAATGGTGATGGACTGGAAGGGATATTTAAAAGTATTGGTGTGGATATTATCGTAAGCGGGGGACAGAGTATGAATCCATCAACCTATGATATAGTAAAGGCCATAAACAGCACGGAGGCTGTCGAGGTTATCATATTTCCAAATAATAAAAATATTATACTTACTGCAAACCAGGCAAAAAAAATTGTCAGGAATAAGAGTGTTTATATAGTGCCTACTAAAAACATTCCGGCTGGAATATCGGCAATCTTGAGCTATAATCCTGATTCAGGCATGGAAGAAAACAGGTATAATATGGAGGAAGCAGTCAAAAATACCAAGAACGGGGAAATAACACAGGCAGTGAGGGATGCAAATCTTATGGTTGGTAAAATAAAGAAGGGTGAATATATTGGTTTATCTGATGGCAAAGTAAGAGTAATCTCGAATAATGTTGTGGATGCGACTATAGACTTGGTAAGAGATATTGCAAGTTCAACTGAAGAGGTTATTACCTTTTATACCGGGAAAGATGCCATACCTGAAGATAATAAGATCATTAAAATAAAGCTTAAAAAATACTTTCCTAAAATGGATATAGAAATGCATAAGGGGGGACAACCCTTATATCCTTATATATTTTCAATAGAATGATTGCACTAGATGGTGATGAGCTATTAGAATTATTTCTGGTAAATTCAAGGGTAAAAAACTAAAGCCTCCTTCGGATTATAAAATCAGGCCCACTTTAGACAGTGTAAAAGAAAGTATTTTTAATGTTATTGGCGATAGAATAGTAGGGTCAAATGTTTTAGACCTGTTTTCAGGAACAGGCTCACTGGGAATAGAATCTTTGAGCAGGAATTGTAATCTGGTATATTTTGTAGATAAAAGATTTGAGTCAATTAATCTCATAAAATATAATACTGAGTGTTTAAAAAATGACAGTAAAAAGTATAAAGTAATTAGAAGTGATGTTTTTGAATTTTTGAAGTTTTATGAAGGTTTAAAGTGGGATATAATCTTTTTAGACCCACCATATAAAATTGAAAGTGGTATAATGAAAAAAATATTCGATATTTTATCAGAAAAAAAAATTACCAGAGCTGATACCCTGATAATATATGAATATTTTTTTAAAAAGGATGCAAGTAAGGAAATAGAAAATTTGAGAAAAATTAAAGAATCACATTTTGGAGATAAAAAAGTAATTTATCTCTCTCCCTATCAAATTTAAGAGATTGGATTGTTTTATGGAAAAGATAGCACTATGCCCTGGTACTTACGATCCTATAACCGAGGGGCACAAAGATATTATTAGCAGATGTTCAAAGATTTTCTGTAAAGTAATGGTAGCCATATCAAGAGATACCAGAAAGAAATCTCTTTATACTACAGAGAGAAGAGTTGATTTTGCAAAGAGGGCGCTAAAAAATCTAAATAATATTGAAGTGATCACATTTGAGGGGCTGTTGGTGGATCTTGCCAAAAGAGTAAAGGCAACAGTTATAGTCAAGGGTCTTAGAGCTATATCGGATTTTGAGTATGAATTCCAGATGGCGCAAATAAATAAAAAATTAAATCCGGAAGTAGAGACTATGTTTATGGTAACTAATCCTAAATTTGCTTACCTTAGTTCCAGTGCGGTAAAAGAAGTGGCCAGGTTTAAAGGCTGTATAAAAGGTTTGGTTCCAGAGGAAATAGAAAAAGATATAGTTGAAAGTTTTAATAAAAATATTTTTAATTAAAAAGAAATAGATATGGAGAATGGTATGGATGCAATTGAAATTGTGGACCGGATTGAAGAATTTCTCGATAAGAGAAAAAGAATTCCATTTTCGTCCAATATAATTGTAAATGAAAATGAGATATACGACCTGTTGGATGAACTGAGGAATATACTGCCGGAAGAATTTAAGCAATCCAGATGGATTGTGAAAGAAAGAGAAAATATGATAGAGGAAGCAAAAAGGTACTCTGAAAGAATAATAAAGGATGCAAAAGAAAAGGCAGAAATTCTGATTAGTGAAACCGAGATACTAAAAAGTGCAAATAGGAAATCAGAGGAAATGATGTCTGCAGTAGAAGCAAGAGCAAGAACCATCAGGCTGGAAGCTGAGGATTATGCTGATGAAAAGCTGGCAAACATGGAAGCTGTATTGCATAAACTACTGAATGCAATTGAAAAAGGAAGAGAGCAATTCAGAAGTACACTGAGTTCTGGCGATAAATAATGTTTATTGAATAAATATTATTTTGTGATATATTTATGTACTTGTGTTTATTTATAACAAGTTTGTAACAAAATATTTAGCAGGAGGATATAGTATTGGGGGTTCCAAAAAGGAAAACGTCAAAATCTAGAAGAGACAAACGCAGAACTCATGACAGGTTAAAAATGGTAAACATTGTGGAGTGCCCCAGGTGTCATAGTAAAAAGATATCACACAGAGTCTGTGAAAATTGCGGCTATTACTCAGAACACGAGATAATAATATTTGAAGAGAAGGGAAAAAGAAAAGAAAAGAAAGAAACCAAAGAAGCAAGCAAATAAAAATGAAAGTGGACCGGAGAAATAGAATTGGAGGTTTGTAATTTGAGTTTACGAAATTTTTTTTGTCCCGATTCTGTAGCAGTAATAGGAGCTGCCAGAGAAGAAGAAAAAGTAGGCCATATCATCCTTGATAACATAATAAATTCAGGATATAAAGGTAAGTTGTTTCCAGTAAATCCTAAAGCAGATGAAATACACGGCATTAAATGTTACCCCTCAGTTTTAAATGTTCCCGGTGATATTGATTTAGCTATAATAGTTATTCCTGCACAGTTTGTATTGCAGGTTTTAGAAGAGTGTTCAAAGAAAAATACGAAATGGTCTATAATTATTTCAGCAGGATTCAAGGAAACCGGAATAGAAGGTGCAAGAAGAGAAAGACAGCTGATCGAAAAAGCAAAGGACTATGGGATTAGAATATTAGGACCTAATTGTCTGGGAATCATTGATACTGAATGCCCCATAAATGCCACTTTCTCACCCAATATGCCTCCCATGGGTAAGATAGGTTTTATATCACAATCGGGTGCACTGGGCACTTCTATCCTGGATTGGGCGAAAACCAATAAGATTGGATTTTCAAAATTTGTATCATTGGGTAATAAAGCAGATATTTCAGAAAACGATTTGTTTGATGACTGGGAGAATGAGAAAGATACTGAGGTTATAACAGCATACCTTGAAGGTGTAAAATATGGCAGGGAATTTATCAGGATATCTTCGAAAGTTTCTAAGAAGAAACCTATAATTGTTATAAAGTCGGGAAATACAGATGCCGGAGCCCGGGCAGTGTCATCTCATACCGGTACTCTTGCCGGTTCAGCCAAAGCTTATGAAGCAGCTTTTAAGCAGGCAGGAATAATAAGGGCTAATACCATAAGGGATCTATTCAATTATGCCACAGCTTTTTCATATCAACCATTGCCTAAAGGTAAAAAAGTTGCAATAATAACAAATGCAGGTGGTCCCGGTATCATGGCCACCGATGAATGTGAGAAAAGCGATATATTGCTGGCCAGTTTGGAAAAAGAAACCATAGATGGTTTGAAGGAATTTTTGCCAGAAGCGGCAAATTTTTATAATCCTATTGATATATTAGGAGATGCACTGGCAGATAGATACAAAAAGACACTGGAAGTGGTTGTAAAGGATAGTAATGTTGATGCGGTAGTGGTGCTGCTTTCACCACAGGCTATGACTCAACCTTACAGGACAGCCAGGGCAATTGTGGAAGTAATGGAAAATAGTGGCAAAAGTATTACGGTGCTGACCAGTTTTATGGGAGGTTCTGAAGTCGAAAAAGCAGTAAAATTTTTAGCTGAAAAAAATATTCCAAACTTCGATATTCCGGAAGAAGCAATAGATACATTGAAAGTTATGATGGAGCACACTGATTGGAAATCCAGAAGGAGCTTTCCTATTGAAGATTTTAATGTTGATAAGGGAAGAGTCAAAAAAATATTTTATCAGTGCCAGAGTGAAGGCAGATTAGAGTTAGGGGAGATGGAAGCTAGAGAAATTCTGGAGGCATACGACATAAGAATGCCCAAAGCAGAATTAGCCTTTGATATAGATGAAGCAAAAGAAATAGCAGGCAGGATTATTGGATATCCACTGGTGCTAAAAATTGTTTCTCCGAATATCTTACATAAAACTGATGTTGGCGGTGTTAAGATTGGAATAGATAATGAAAAAGAGCTGGAGGAAAATTATAACCAGATTCTTTTTAGTGTAAGCAAATATATGCCTGATGCCAATATACGCGGTATTCTGGTTCAGGAATTTATTAAAGATAAAAAAGAGACTATTATTGGAATGAGTGAAGACCCGCAGTTTGGGCCTATGATTATGTTTGGGCTTGGAGGAATATATGTTGAGGCACTTAAAGATGTTTCTTTCAGAATCGCCCCTTTAAGCAGACAGGTTGCCAGAGAGATGGTAGAGGAAATCAAGACTATCAAACTGCTTAAAGGCATAAGAGGTGAAGATCCTTCAGATATTGATAGTATAATTGAAATCATACTTAGAGTTTCTCAGCTGGTTACGGATTTTCCAGAAATAATAGAAATGGATATAAATCCCTTATTTGTAAAAAAACA
>PEXF01000048.1 GCA_002779205.1 Candidatus Hydromicrobium americanum | reverse complement strand
CCTCACCACCAATTAAATAAGATTTTCTGATATTCGTATTATACTAAATTCAGAAATACAAGTAAAAGACATTTTTAAAAATAACTGGATAATATCATTAAAAAATTATTTAAATAATTCCAAAAATGAAAATATTTAATTTTAAAATACCTTCCGCATCTCATTCAGTAGCAATAATCTCAGCTGATAAACCGCTTTAATAAAATAATTTTTATTCTCTTTTAAATCAAAAAATTTAAATTAAATTTTCTTTAGATTCTCAAAACCAAGAAGATAATCATCATAACGAATTGGAGACTCTATCCCAAACTCAGCAAGCAAATCCAACACCTCATTTACAGAAAGACCAAGCTCTTCCGCCATTTTTCCTATGGATACTTTTCCTGCATGATATAATTTAAGCCAGTAGAATACCCATCCTTCCCGTATCAACTCCCTGATGACTTCTGACTTTGCCTCTTTCTTTCGTGCTGACAATTTAGATATCCGCTCTATTTCTTCCTTGTTTAAACGCAGGCTCATTACGCTCATTTTATTTACCTCCCCTTATTCTTTCTTCTGCATCTTTAATAATCTCCATAGAATAGCGTCCATATTTTTTTAGCAACTTCAATCTTGCCATAGCCAAAGATTTATCAAGATTTGCTTCAATTAAAAAATGAACCGCTGTGGCAAATTTTACATTAAATATCTTGCAAACTTTTATAGCCAATCCATCATCTGTTGCAAGCAAGCTATTTTTTTCCTTCGCAATAATAAAAGCGGCAGCTTCACCACCGCCAAGTGGAAAATCTTTACAAATAAGTTTTATTTTGTCCTTAGCTGGATTTTTATCTACAATAAGATTTCCTTCTTTAATTTGTTGAATAATAAGTTTAGTATCCATAGCATTTTTATAAATTATTTCTTCTTTTACAAGTTCCGGTATTACTCCGCCATGCTGGCAAAGAACTGATTGAAGAAGATCTACCTTAGCTAAAAGAATTAATGTTAATGCATCAAAAACAATCACAATGACTCCATTAATACAAATTACTACAATTGTAGTATAACAAAATTTAAACGGGATTCAAGATAAATATTAGTAAACCCAAAATTAATCTAATTCTCCACCATTTTTTGACTATTAATATTTTTTATCGTCAAAGTAAGTAGATTACTTACCCTATATGTAATTAATTTTTAATTTTACCTAAACTAGAAGTATCTTATTCTTAAGTCTCTTTATCAACATAGGAACTACTTCAAATATATCCCCAACTATACCGTAATTGGCAACTTTAAAAATGGGAGCATTTGGATCTTTGTTTATGGCAATAATAATATCAGAGGTCTGCATCCCTGCAAGATGCTGAATTGCCCCTGATATGCCGCAGGCAATATAAAGCTTGGGATTGACAGTCTTTCCTGTCTGCCCTACCTGATGGGGATAGGATATCCAGCCTGAATCAACTGCTGCTCTTGACGCTCCTACCACTCCTCTAAGCAAGCCCGCAAGCTCCTTAAGCATTGAAAACTTCTCGCTTCCGCCCAGTCCCCTGCCGCCAGATACAATCACATCATAGTCGGTAATGTTTATATTCTCATTAAGCTCTTTCTCTGTGTCAAGCAGCTTATATTTACTCTTAAAATTCTTCTCATCTATATCTATATATTCAATCCTATCTTTATAATCTCCCTTATCCTGTGCAATCTTTTTCTTTTCCATAACATGGGGCCTTACCGTTGCCATCTGGGGCCTGGCGTTTCTAGTAATGATAGTTGCCAGTATATTTCCTCCAAAAGTGGGCCTTGTCTGAAGAAGTATCTTCTTTTCCTTATCTATCTCAAGCCCTGTACAGTCGGCAGTTAGTCCCGTCTTTAAGATTGCGGCAACTTTTGGGATTAAAGTTCTTCCAAACCAGGTTGCTCCAGCCAGAAATATCTCCGGCTTGTATCTCGTTATTACCTGCACCAGAGCTTTTGCAAAAATGTCATCAAGATTATCGGAAAAAACAGGACTATCTATAAGATAGAGCTTATCAAGCCCGTACTGAAAAGCCTCCAGCGCGCTCTTTTCAATACTGCTTCCAACTGCAACTGCAGAAAGCTTTACGTCAAGTTGATCTGCAAGTTTTCTGCCTTCACTTACAAGCTCGAACCCCACATCTGCTATCCTGTCGCCATTAGCTTCAAGATATACACACACTCCACTGTAATCTGAAAAATCTTTCTGCTCTTCTTTTAAGCCTGTAATCTCTATGGAATTAAGCTTACAGACTTCAATACAGGCTCCGCAGAATATACAATTTTCGTTTATCACTGCCTTGCCGTCAACTATTTCAATGGCATCATACAGGCAGACTTTTTTGCAAAGGTTGCAGCCGGTACAAGTTTCTTTATTTACTTTAATTTCCATAAACAGCAAGTCCTCCTGCTAGATAACATTTAATTCTTTTAACTCTTTATATAACTTCTCAACCTGCTCCCCGGGGCTGCCCTCAATCATTTTTATCTCATGCTTTATTTTCGGAGTGAATATCTTTACCACCTGCGTATATGAACCGGAAAGCCCCACCTCATCTTCATCTGCTCCAAGCTGATTTGCATCCCATACAGGTATTTCTACACTTTTTGCCTTCATCTTTCCCCGGAGTGAGGGAACCCTGGGAGTATTTATATCTTTTACCACTGATATTGCAGCAGGCAGATTTATTTCAAAAGTCTCGTATCTGTCTTCCATAAGCCTCTTGACCTTCATCTTATTTCTGTTAATTTCAAGTATGCTGCTGGCATATCCTATAAATGGAATGTTTAATCTCTGCGCAAGTTCAGGTCCCACCTGGCCTGTGTCTCCATCTAAAGTCTGCTTGCCAAGTATAATCAACCTGCAGTCCTCTATCTTATTTATAGCCTTTGCAAGAGTGTTGGAAGTAGCCCAGGTATCGGCTCCGGCAAATGCCCTGTCCGAAAGAAGAATTGCCCTGTCGACTCCCACTGATATGGCTTCCTTCAGTATCTCTTTAGACTGTGGCGGTCCCATAGTCAAGGCAATTACCTCTACCTCCTCACTGCTGGACCTTTCCCTTATTCTTACTCCTTCTTCAATAGCATAAGCGTCAAAAGGATTTATTATATTCTCTATTCCTTCCCTTATCAGGGTATTGGTTTCAGGATCAATCTTAATTTCCGTTGTACCCGGTACCTGCTTGATGCATACTGCAATTTTAATTTGAATCACCTGCCTGTATATAAATAAAAAAAATTCAGCTAATTAAAATATTTATAGAACTGGTATCATTCCACCTGATCGTTTTTAGACCACTCCCCTTTTTATCATATCAAGGGCAACTACATTTCTCAGTATCTGGTTGGTTCCTTCATAGATCTGGGTTATCTTTGCATCCCTCATCATCTTCTCTACGGGATATTCCTTCATAAAACCATAACCGCCGAATATCTGAATAGCATCAGTAGTAACTTTCATAGCCATATCAGATGCAAATATCTTTGACATTGAAGAAAGGCGGGTGATATTCTTTTCTCCACTGTCAATTACTTTTGCCGTATGATAAACAAGCGCTCTGGCAGCTTCAATATTTGTAGCCATATCAGCAAGCATATGCTGAATTGCCTGAAAGGAAGATATGGCTGCGCCAAACTGTTTTCTTACTTTGGAATAATTTAAGGCTTCCTCCAGGGCACCCTGAGCAATTCCCACAGCCTGGGCTCCAATTACCGGCCTGGACTGGTCAAAAGTCCTCATGGCAATTATAAAGCCCATTCCCTCACTGCCCAGTATGTTCTCTTTTGACACCCTGCAGTCGGTAAATATAAGCTCCCTGGTAACCGAGGACCGCATACCAAGTTTATTCTCTTTCTTTCCGAATTCAAATCCAGGTGTTCCTTTTTCCACAATTATAGCGCTTGCTCCCCTTATTCCCTTTTGGGGATTGGTCATAACAAATACAGTATAAATATCTGCTTCACCGCCATTGGATATCCACTGCTTTGTTCCATTTAAAATATAATAGTCCCCATCTCTTTTTGCAGTAGTTTTGATATTACCGGCATCACTTCCAGCTTCCGACTCCGTCAACCCAAAAGCAGCAAGCTTTTTACCGCTTGCCAGCTGCGGCAGGTATTTTTTCTTCTGCTCCTCGTTTCCGGCTACAAGGATTGGTATAAGACCCAGCCCGGATGCCGCAAAAGATGTGGCAATGCCTAAATCACCTCTGCTCAGCTCCTCAGTGGCCAGACAGATTTCGAAAATACCAGTACCCATACCCTCATATTCTTCCGGAACAAACAACCTGAAAAGATCACTTCTTGCAATCTCATTTATTATTTCCCAGGAAAATATCTCCTTCTCATCCAGCTCAGCTCTTACAGGAATAATTCTTTCTTCTACTATCTGTCGGCAGATATCTACAATCATCTGCTGTTCCTCGGTTAAAAGGTATCTCATAAATCCCCCGATTATAATTAATTATAAAACCATTTTATAAAAAGACGGGGGTATAATCCAATAGTTTCACTATTTTAGGCTCTGGCTAGCCCGGAGGTAAATTTTTGCGGTGAAACTTTATACATACTGGAGCGTCTTACCTAAAAGACTTTAAAGCTTAAGTATATGACTTTTTTAAGGACAGATACTGTTTTTTATAATCCAGGTCTAAATGAGAGGTTTTATGAATAATACAACGAATATAGAAAATAAAGGTATAGGAGTTAAATCCTATGACAATAAAATTACCACCTGTCTGGTATTCTCCTTAATCTTTGCAGTCCTTATGGCAATCTCGGCAAATTCATTTGTATATCTTCCTTTTACACCGGTTCCAATTACCATGCAGGTTTTAACTGTGCTACTGTCCGGGATATTCCTTGGCAGCAGGTGGGCTCTTGCCAGCCAGACTATATATGTTTTTATGGGTCTTATGGGACTTCCGGTTTTCAGCGGGTTTAAAAATGGAGCTATTGCCCTGGCCGGACCAACAGTCGGGTATATTGCCGGATTTATGGTTGCTGCATTTGTTACCGGATATTTATATGAAAATTCAGGCAAAAGGATTAATAATAATCCTTTAAGAAACTTATTTGCCGGTTTCATTTCCTGTCTTGCCGGAGTGGTAGTGATTCATCTTTTTGGATTCATTTATCTATTTGGCTACCTCTTTAGTCTGACAGGTACTCAATCAATTTCAGATACACTTACCAAAACCTGGAAATTAGGTACACAGCCTTTTATAGCAATAGATTTCCTAAAAATTCTTATTGCGCTGTCTATTCTAAATTTAAACAAGATTAAAAAATGAGAAATATAAAAATAAACGACATCACCATAAGGGATATATTCCAGAATATGGACCTGAGGTATATAGATACCCAAACACTCGATATCATTCTAGAACATTTTAACAGTATAAAATATGACAGCCTTGAGATACTGGGCGGTTCAAGCTTTGAAAAAATACTTGAAAGCAATCTCAGTATGACACCGCTTGAGGTTGCTTCTTATATTAAAAATAAGATTCCATCCACTCCACTGCAGGTACTTATAGGAGCAAGAAACCTCGGGGGACTGGAAGTTTATTCAAACAGCATTATTAAAAGATTTATAAAACAGTGTGTAAAAAACGGGATTGATATATTCAGGATATACGACTCATTAAATGATCTGGAAAATTTAAAATACACCATATCTACAGTCATAGAAAATGGCGCAGGGTGCCAGGGGACTATAATATACGATAATCTGCAGGATACTGGATTCTATATAAAAACTGCAAAAAAGCTAAGAAGCTATGGCTGCACCAGTATATGCATAAAAGATGCCGAATCGACAATACTTCCCAAAAAAGCAGCAGAGCTTTTTGCAAGCTTGAGCAGCGAAATTGAAATTCCCAAATTTTTT
>PEXF01000072.1 GCA_002779205.1 Candidatus Hydromicrobium americanum | reverse complement strand
TTTTAGTATTTTGTGGAGCAGCATTGCTATATATTATACTGGTGTCTGCTATAGGTAGGATTAATTTTGTAAGCGAGCTTTTTAGAAGCTATAATTCTTACATTGATGGTATGTCTGCTAATCAATTTATTTCAGGTTATGCTAGTTTAATGTCAGTTGATCAGTCCCAGTTTGACTTGATACTCAAGCAGACTCAGAATATTTTAAGATTTATTCCTTATATTGCTCCAGGGATTTTAATAGTCTCATTTGTTATTGTAAGTGTGATAAATTATGCAGCAACCTCTGCAGTGCTTAGAAGATATAATATTAATATAAAACCATTTTCATCTTTTAATGAATTGGATCTTCCCTGGTACTATTGCTGGGGAGCAATTTTAGGACTGGTATTGGTACTGGTACCTTCCACCGGTCAAAATTTTGATAAGCTGGTAGATGTTATCGGATTCAATCTGATAATTATTTTTGGGTTGTTGTATCTGGTTCTTGGAATCTCAGTGCTATGGGGAATACTTGAAAGGTTTAAGGTTCCGTTTATCTGGAGAATAAGCATTTTTATAATACTGGGTTTGTTTTTTGGATTTGCTATATTAATCCTGCCATTTCTGGGATTAATTGATATATGGGTTAATTTTAGAAGATTAAAGAGAGGATAACGGGTTTATTCTTGAAGCAGAAGATAGGGGGAAGATTTGAAAGTTATACTTACCAATTATCATGAAAAGTTAGGAGATGTAGGAGATACGGTAGAGGTAAAATCCGGTTACGCAAATAATTATTTGATACCCAATGGATTAGCAGTGCCTGCAACAAAGGGTAATATAAATCAAATGCAGCTGGTCAAGCAAGCTGCTGTAAAATTAGAAGCCAGAAATATAAAAGAAGCAGAAGAGCTTGCCAAAAAGCTGGAAGGTCTCCAGGTTACCTTTATTGTAAAAACTGGCGAAGAAGGAAAACTCTATGGCTCCATAACCAATAAAGATATTGCTGAAAAGATCTCTGAAGAAAGAAAAATAGAAATAGACAGAAAGAAAATTGATATGCAGGAGCATATAAAGGAAATAGGAGAATATGAGATAGAACTAAAGTTATATAAGGAAGTTAAAAGTTCTGTAAAAGTAATAGTTGAGCCAGATGAGGAATCAAAAGAATTAATTGAAGCTCATAAAGCAGAGAAAGAAAAAGCTGAAAGCTTGTCAGAAAAAGAAAAACAGGAAGTGGAAGAAGAAAAAGAAAAAGGTGAAAGGGATAAGAAGAAGGCTAAAAGTAAAGAAAGTTCAAAGGAAGTAGAAAAAGAAGATAAGAAAAAAACCAGGATCAAATCTAAAGATAAAGATAAATAATTTATATGCAAGATCGAATAAAAAAAGAAGGAAAGCTTTATCCACTTGACACCAGTAAATTGGAGCGGATACCTCCATACAATATAGAGGCTGAAGAGTCTTTACTCGGCTCTATGCTAATTTCAAGAGATGCCATAATATCGGTTATTGAAGTTGTAGCTGCTGAAGATTTCTACCGGAAATCCAACCAGGAAGTTTTCAATACAATAAAAGAGCTGTATGTAAAAGGCGAACCTGCAGATCCCATAACTGTAGCAGATCATCTTAAAAAAGAGGGACTTCTGGATGAAGTGGGGGGAAAAACTTTTATTCATTCTCTTATAAGTAATATTCCTCTTGCAGCTAATGCCCAGTATTATGCTCAGATTGTAAGAAGTAATTCTATTTTAAGAAAATTAATTTATGCAGCTACTGAAATAGCGACTATGGGCTATGAAGTTCCCGAGGATCTATACTCAACTGTGGACAAGGCACAGCAGCTGATATTTTCCATATATAAAGACCTGAACAGGGGAAGTACCAGGGATAAAGTTTCGATGATGAAAGATATAGTTACCGAAGCTTATGAGCTAGTAGAAGTTTTACATGAGGCTAAGTCTGATATATCTGGTATTCCATCAGGATACATAGATTTTGATCACCTAACTTCAGGCTTTCAAAATTCTGATTTAATTGTTATAGCTTCAAGGCCTGGAATGGGTAAGACTTCATTAGTCATGGGTATGGCCAAGCATATTGCGATGAGGGAGAAACTTCCAATAGCAATTTTCTCGCTGGAAATGTCAAAACAGCAGGTAGCGCTAAGGCTGATGAGTGCAGAATCAAGAATAAACCTGCAGAAGCTCAGGAATGGAAAAATAAAAGATGATGAGTGGACTCAGCTGGCAAGAGCTGTTGAGAAATTAGCGGAGTGCAAAATATATATTGACGACACTGCATTTTTAACAGTTATGGATTTAAGATCAAGAGCCCGTATGATGGTCAGTACCAATAACATAAAGCTAATAATTGTTGACTATATCCAGCTAATGCAGTCCACTACTAATTACAGGGGAAATAAGGTTCTGGAAATAACGGAGATATCGCAGAATTTGAAAGGTATTGCAAAGGAATTAAATATTCCGGTAGTGGCAGTATCTCAGCTCTCAAGAGAAGTAGAAAAAAGAGAAAAAAAAAGACCGCTTTTGTCAGATTTAAGGGAATCGGGTTCGATCGAACAGGATGCAGATCTGGTTGCGTTCATATACAGGGATGATTATTATGAGCAAGATGAAAGTAAACACACTGGCAAAGCTGAGATTATGATTGCCAAGCACAGAAATGGGCCTACAGGTAAATTGAATTTACGATTCAATAAGGAGTTTGCATTGTTTTCAAATTTAAGTAAGTCTTACCAGACTGAAGATAGGGGTGAATAAAATGCCCGGTATAGCTATTATTGGTACTCAGTGGGGTGATGAAGGAAAGGGAAGGATCGTAGACTTGCTTTCGAGCAGGGTAGATATAGTAGTAAGGTTTCAGGGTGGAAACAATGCTGGTCATACAGTAGTTAAAGGAAATGATCAGTTCAAGCTTCATCTGATTCCATCAGGAATTTTATATCCAGGTGTTACTTGCGTTATTGGAAATGGAGTGGTATTAAACCCCGAGGTGCTGATAGAAGAGCTGGATAGCCTGGAAAGCAAGGGGATAAGTACTGATAATTTAAGAATAAGCTGTAATGCACATCTCGTTATGCCTTACCATATAATTCTGGATAAGGCAGGAGAACACAGATTAGGCAAATCCAAAATTGGCACCACACATAAAGGTATTGGGCCTGTGTATGCTGATAAAGCGCTGAGGTCGGGTATCAGAACACAGGATTTACAGGATTTAAAGATATTTAGAACTAAACTGGAAGAAGCTCTGAAATTAAATAATGCAATTATAGAAAAAATTTACGGACTGGAGCCTCTTGATCCGGATGAGATTTTTAATAAATATAAACAATATGGGAAGCGAATTGAAAGATATATAGTTGATGCTACATTTCTGATAAGTAAAGCTCTGGATAAGAATAAAAGGGTGCTGTTTGAAGGCGCACAGGGTACTATGCTGGATATTGATCATGGAACATATCCTTATGTGACCTCGTCTTCTACTATTGCTGGCGGTATTTGTGTTGGAGCCGGGGTAGGCCCAGGCAGATTAGATGAGATAATTGGTGTGGTTAAAGCTTATACCACAAGAGTTGGCTCCGGTCCTTTTCCGGCCGAGGAAGACGGTAGGATTGGCCAGTATCTGCGGGAGAAAGGTTATGAGTATGGAACTACAACCGGAAGGCCAAGGAGATGTGGATGGCTGGATGCGGTTATACTGAAATATTCTATTATGGTAAACACTATTGATAGTGTTGCTATAACCAAGCTGGACGTGCTTAGCGGTCTAAAAGAAATTAAAATTTGTACAGGCTATAAATATGAAGGCAAAGTTTATAGAGATATGCCCTGCCATCAGACTATTTTACATAAATGTCAGCCTATATATGAAGAATATGAAGGCTGGGATGAGGACATAAGCAGGGTAAAGAATTTCGAAGATCTTCCCAAACAGGCTCAGAATTATATAAAAAACATTGAAAAAATTATCAAGGTTCCCATTTCAATGGTCAGTGTAGGTGCTGAAAGAAGCAAGATTATCATAAGGGATAATAATCTTAAGAGTAGGTTATTCAATCAAAGTAGAAGATCAACACTTATAGTTTAGATAAATAAAATAAAAGGAGCAGGTTGAATATACTTGTGATAGGCAGCGGGGGCAGAGAACATTGCATGGTGTGGAAAATTTCAAAAAGCCCTCTGGTAGAAAAAATATATGCAGCTCCAGGGAATGCAGGAATAGCTGAAATCGCAGAATGTGTTGATATAAACATCTCAAAAAACAATTTTGATAGCCTAATAAAGCTGGTAGAGGATAAAGGAATAGATTTAACTGTGGTTGGTCCGGAAGCACCGCTGGTGGATGGAATAGTTGATTATTTTGATTTGAAGGGCTATAAGATTTTCGGTCCTAACAGGCAGGCTGCTGCAATGGAAGGAAGTAAGGTTTTTGCTAAAGAATTACTCCAGAAGTATGGTATTCCTACCCCTGATGGAATTATTTTTAAAAAAGAGAATTATGAGGAAGCAAGAGATTACATTGAGAAAAGGAGTAGTTTCCCGGTAGTTATCAAAGCTGATGGTCTTGCAGCAGGAAAAGGTGTAGTTATAGCTGACGATAAAAACCAGGCGATAGAAGCAATAAAGGATTGCTTCATAAGGAATAGGTTTGGCAGCTCAGGAGACAGGATAATAATTGAAGATTTCTTAAGTGGATATGAAGTATCTGTCTTATGCCTTAGTGATGGCAAGAAAATCATTCCAATGGCTCCTGCGCAGGATTATAAAAGAATCTTTGATAATGACAGAGGAAAAAATACTGGCGGTATGGGAAGCTATAGCCCGGTACCTATGGTCGAAAATCAAACTTACAGACAGATTTTAAATGAGATTATTTTTCCCACAGGCACTGCAATGGTAAGGGAAAATATAAAATACAAAGGGATTCTTTATGCCGGGATACTGATTATTGAAGAGAAACCCTATCTGCTTGAATATAACTGCAGGTTTGGAGACCCTGAAACTCAAGTGGTGCTCCCAAGATTGAAAGATGATCTGGTGCCATTGCTTTTAGAATGTGCGGAAGGGAATCTTATCGGAAAGAAACTAGATTGGGATGAAGATAAGTGTGTTTGTGTCATAGCTGCATCTGAAGGATATCCGGAAAGTTCTTCCGGTGGAGATATAATAAAGGGATTGGATTATTTTAAAGACAGTGATGATATAATTATTTTTCATGCTGGTACAAAAAAAGAAAATGGCAGTGTAGTAACTAACGGGGGGAGAGTTCTGGGAGTTGTTTCTAAGGCCGGCAGTTTTAAGGAAGTAAGAGAGAAAGTATATTCAGCTATGGATAAAATAAAGTTCAGAGGAATTCAATACAGAAAAGATATTGCATTAAAGGCGGAAAGGAGTGACTGATGGTCACCGGAGGTAAAAAAGTTGCTATAGTAATGGGCAGTGTTTCTGACGAGACTGTGATGAAAAAAGCGTCAGATGTTTTGAAGGAATTTGGAGTGGATTATGAGATAAATGTACTTTCAGCGCACAGAATGCCCAATAAGACAAGAGAATTTGCTAAAAGCGTAAAAGATAAAGGAATAGAAGTAATAATTGCCGGAGCAGGGGAATCGGCGCATCTTCCAGGTGTAATTGCTTCTTATACAACTGTTCCAGTAATAGGTGTGCCTATTAAAGCTTCCGATTTAGGTGGGCTGGATTCTCTCCTCTCCATAGTGCAAATGCCTTCAGGAGTTCCTGTTGCCTGCATGTCTATAGATGGTGCAAAAAACGCAGCACTTCTGGCCATTCAAATACTTGCCTTAAAATATGATGATCTGGCAGAAAAGTTGAAAAAATATAAGGCTAAATTAGAATACTAGAAGCCAGGAATTTATTTGATAGATAAAATAATAAAGATTTTT
>PEXF01000065.1 GCA_002779205.1 Candidatus Hydromicrobium americanum | reverse complement strand
TCAAAGAAGATAAAAAAAAGGTTATTGAAAAATTTAAAACTCATGAGAATGATACTGGTTCTTCTGAAGTTCAGGTAGCTATTCTTACAAAAAAGATTAACATACTTAATGAACATTTGAAGGCGAATAAAAAGGACCATCATTCTAGAAGGGGTCTGGTTATTATGGTTGGTAAAAGAAAAAGACTTCTGGAATATTTAAAAAATAATGATGTAAACAAATATAAAAAAATAATTGAAGAATTAGGATTAAGGAAATAAGTCTATATCAAAATAGTTTTTTTATATTGGTAGTTTTAAGGAGAATGTATATATAAATGGAAAAAAGATATGAAATTGATATTAATGGAAAGAAAATGTCGTTTTCTACTGGTAAAATAGCAAGGCAGGCTAATTCAGTTTTGGTTAAACTTGGTGGAAATGGAGTTTTGGTCACAGTAGTTATGAATCAGAAAATAGCTGAAAATATAGACTTTCTCCCACTCGTGGTTGATGTTGAAGAGAGAATGTACGCGGCAGGTAAAATACCAGGAGGATTTTTTAGAAGAGAGGGAAGGGCCAGTGATAAGGCAATTCTTAATTCAAGGTTGACTGATAGGCCTCTGCGGCCATTATTTAATAAAAATATAAGAAATGAAATTCAAATAATTGCAACAGTTCTTTCATTCGATCAGGTTAATCCTTACGATATTTTAGTAATGAATGGAACTTCAATGGCTCTATGTATATCAGATATACCATTTGAAGAACCTGTAGGTGCTGTCAGGATTGCTAAAGTAGGTGAAAACTGGATAGTGAATCCAGTTTATAGTGAGATTGAAGAAAGTATTATAGATATAGTAGTAGCAGGGACAGAAGAAGCAATATTGATGGCAGAGGCAGGCGGCAAAGAAGTACCTGAAGAAGTAGTATTGGAAGCTATAGAAAGAGCGCATAATGAAATAAAAAAAATTGTTAACATTCAAAAAGAATTTAAAAAAATAGCAGGTAGAGAGAAAAGGGAAACATATAATTTTGAGTTAAATAAGGATGTTGAAAAGAGGGTAAGAGAATTAGCAGAAGAAAAAATTCAGGAAATTTTAAATAGTATTATGAAATACTCAAAAGATGATAAAAAGAAAATTTTACTGGATAATACTGATAAAGGGTATTTCCAGGATAGAGTTTCAATTATCAGAGAAGAGACTGAAAAAAAGTTAGAATCAGAATTTCCGGAGGATAAAGAAAGTATTGATGAAAGCTTTAAAGAGCTTGAAAGAGAATTAGTAAGAAAAATGATTTTAGAGAAAGGCGTAAGACCTGATGGCAGGAAACCTGATGAAATAAGAGAAATAAGCTGTGAGGTAGGTTTATTTCCGGAGACAACTCATGGTATGGGTCTTTTCACCCGGGGGAAGACACAAGCTCTAACTATATTAGCCTTGGGTTCAATAAAAGAAGCGCAGAAAATAGATAGTCTGGGAAAAGAGGAATTTAAAAGATATATACATCATTATAATTTCCCGCCTTTCTGTACTGGAGAAACATGGCCGCTTAGAGGACCAAAAAGAAGGGATATCGGGCATGGTGCTCTGGCTGAAAAAGCTCTAAGACCTATGATTCCTGATGAAGATAAATTTCCATATGTCTTAAGACTGGTATCTGAGATTTTACAATCCAATGGTTCAACTTCAATGGCCAGTGTATGTGGAAGTACCCTGGCTTTAATGGATGCAGGTGTTCCAATATTAAATCCAGTTTCCGGCATAGCGATGGGCCTGATCAAAAGTGAAGATGATAAGTTTGTAATATTAAAAGATATACAGGGTATAGAAGATTTTTATGGTGACATGGACTTTAAAGTTGCAGGAACTAAAAATGGGATTACTGCACTACAGATGGACATGAAAATAAAGGGTATTAACTTAGATATTATAAAACAGACAATGGAAAAGGCACGGGAGGGAAGGTTATTCATATTAGATAGAATGTTAGAAGTCATTCCAGAGCCTAGAAAAAGTCTGTCTAAGTCTGCACCAAAAATAACTACCTTTAAAATTCCCAGGGAAAAGATCGGCGAAGTTATTGGACCTGGTGGGAAGAATATCAAAAGCATAAAAGAAGAATTTGATTTAGATGAAATTGATATAAGTGACTACAATGGAGAAGGTATGGTTTCCATTATTTCTTCAAATGATGTTAATATTAAAATGGCCAGGAAAAGAATAGAAGGAATGTTAAAGGGTGTTGAAGATATAAGAGTGGGAGAAGAGTTTATAGGAACTGTGGTAGGAATAACAAGCTATGGAGCTTTTATAAATTTAATTCCCGGGGTAGATGGACTTCTTCATATATCCAAAGTTACAAATAAAAGAATTAAAGATGTTAAAGATTATTTAAAAATAGGTGATAAGATACTGGTTAGAGTTGGTAATGTTGATTCCAGGACTAAAAAAATAGGTCTGGAAAGAACTGATATCTGAATAAAATGATATCTGAATATTTTATTAGTGAGGTAAAATAGAAAATAGTTTCATCGAGTAGCATAAAATTTGACCATTATAAAATAACTGAATTAAATAATGGAATAAAGGTTATTAGTGAGTATATCCCTCATTTTAGGTCAATATCGTTAGGTTTCTGGGTACCGGCTGGATCCAGAAATGAAAATAGAAATATCAATGGAATTTCCCACCTTATAGAACATCTTATTTTTAAAGGCACCAGTAAAAGAAGTTATAAAGATATAGCCATTGAATTTGATTCAATGGGTGCCGAATTTAATGCTTTCACGGATAAAGAAAACTGCTGTGTCTATGCTGATTTCATTGACACCCATCTGGACAGTTGTACAGAATTATTATTTGATATTCTAACAAACCCATCTTTTTTAACAGAGCATATAAAAACCGAAAAGAAAGTAATAATTGAGGAAATAAAGATGGTAGAGGATAACCCCTCGGACAATATTATGAATTATTTCTATGAAGCGGTTCTGGATGGACATCCTCTAAGCCTGCCAATTTTAGGCACTAATAATTCACTGAAGATGATTAAAAAATCTACTATACTGGACTATTTTAAAGAAAAGTTCAATATCAGCGGTGCTGTTATCTCAGCTGCGGGTAATATAAAGCACAAAGATTTGGTAGATAAAATTAAAAAAAATATTGATGGAGTGGAAAATAGAAAATATATAAATGATTTTACCGGACAGGAACCTCCGGATAATGGAAGTGTGAAGAAAATACATAGTAGTAAGACCAGCTCGGTTCATATGTGCTTCGGTGGCCTGGGCTGCAGGCGGGATAGTGAGGAAAAATATCCAATTTCATTATTCACAAATTTATTTGGTGGAAGTATGAGCAGCAGATTATTCCAGAAAATAAGGGAGGAAGAGGGCCTGGCTTATTCAATTTTTAGCAGCAATGCCCAGTATCTGGATACAGGGATAACAATTATATATTCAGCTTCTTCACCTAAAAATGCCGGTAGAATTTTAAAAATGATTAAAGATGAAATAGTTGATATCAACAAGCATGGAGTAAAGGAGGTTGAACTGGAAAGGGCCAAAGAAAATTTAAAAGGAAATATTGTTCTGGATGTTGAAGATATAAGTTCAAGAATGTTCAGGTTAGGAAAGGGACTTCTATTTGATAAAAAAGTTTTGACTATTAACCAGATATTAAAGAAAATAGATAAAGTAAAGCAAAATGATTTAAATGGCATAGTTGATAAGTATTTTAAATTAGATAAGATGAGTCTGGTAGTACTGGGAAAACTAAATAAAGGCAGGTTATTATGAAAAAGATAGTAATGTTCGGTATTTGTGGAAAAATGGGGACATCTATTTCCAGAGAGTTGATGAAGGAAGAAGAAATAGAACTGGTCGGAGGTTTTGATATAGAGAACGCAGGTGTTGATATAGGTGAATTTTTAATTGGTAAAAAAACAGGGTATAAAATTTATAATTCTTATAAGGACATTAAAGAACTAAGTCCGGATATTATTATTGATTTTACCAATGCTAATGCAGCTAATAAAACTATTAATTGGGCTATTGACAATAATATAAATATAATAGTGGGTACTACTGGCTTGAGCGGAGAGGATTTAGACAATATTGAAAGTAAAGCATTAAAATCCAATAGTAAAACATTTATCGCGCCAAATTTTTCGATTGGAGCTGTAATTATGATTAAGATCTCAAAAATGATATCAAAATATTTTGATAATTGTGAAATAATTGAACTGCATCATGACAAAAAGAAAGATGCTCCATCCGGTACTTCCATATTAACAGCAGAACAGATAAGTCTAAGTAATACTTTTAACAAATCCAGGTTAAAAGAAGGTGAAACCGAAACCATAGAAGGCTGCAGAGGCGGATTTACTGGTGGTATTCATATACATAGCATAAGGCTGCCGGGACTGCTGGCGCATCAAAATGTTATTTTTGGGGCAAAAGGTCAGACTCTGTCCATAAAACATGATAGTCTGGATAGATCGTCATTTTATCCTGGGGTTATTCTTGCTGTAAGAAGTATGGATAAGCTTTCTAATTATACTTTTGGATTGGATAAGTTGATAAACATTTAATTGTATTATTATTTGGGGAGGATTATATGATAAATATTGGTGAAGTAATTACAGCAATGGTAACGCCATTTGATAAAAGCTATAGTTTAGATCTCAACTCTTGCAGTAGACTATTGAATTATTTGATTGATGGAGAAGAAAGTGATGGAATTTTACTGTCAGGTTCCACAGGAGAATCTTCAACACTGGATGATGACGAGAAGATAAAATTATTTAAATTTGCAAAGGATAATTTTGGGGACAGGATTAAAATTATTGCCGGTACAGGTTCTAATGATACCAGACATTCTATAGAATTATCAAAAGAAGCGGAGAGGATAGGAGTTGACTGCCTGCTCCTTGTTGCGCCATATTATAATAAACCTTCACAGTGGGGCCTTTTTAAACATTTCGAAGCAATTGCCAGTGAGGTTAAGACTCCCATAATAATATATAATGTTCCTTCAAGAACATCATCTAACATAAACTCGAAGACCTGTGTGGAATTATCAAAAGTTGATAATATTTGTGGAATTAAGGAAGCCAGCAGTGACATGAGACAAATTTCAGAAATAATAAGGGATACTGATGATGATTTCCTGGTATATAGTGGCAATGATGGTGATACATTACCCATATTATCCATGGGAGGATATGGAGTTATTAGTGTTGCTTCTCATATTATCGGTAAAGAGATAAAAGAGATGATAACCAGTTTTAAAAAAGGAGATTTTAGAAAAGCAGCAAAAATGCACCGGGATCTGACAGACATATTTTATGGGATTTTTATAGCCACAAATCCTGTTCCTATAAAAGAGGCATTAAATTTAAAAGGAATTAATGTCGGCCCATGCAGGCTTCCGCTGTGCCCTATGGAAGATAAGGAGCTAATGGCTTTCAAGGAGATTTTAAAAAAACATAAGATAATTGATTAGATAGAAGGTGAAATTTTGCAAATAAAGAATTATGTCAAAAAGAACTAGTTTAAAATTAATACCTCTGGGTGGCTTAAGTGGTATTGGCAAGAATATGATGGTCTTTGAAAAAGATAATCAGATTATAATTGTTGATTGCGGGATAATGTTTCCGGATGATGATATGCCGGGAATTGATTTTATAATACCAGATTTTTCATATATTAAGAAAAATAAAAATAAAATAAAAGCAATAATACTTACCCACGGACATGAAGACCATATAGGTGGTCTACCATTCCTGTTTAAAGAAATTAATGCTCCTGTTTTTGCGACTAAACTTACCATAGGTTTGACTAAAATAAAGTTTGATAACTCACAAAATGTAATTCCTGTTAAATATAATGAGATTAATCCCGATGAGCCCTTAGATATTGGACCATTTCATATAGATTTTTTCAGGGTTAATCACAGTGTCCCGGATGGTTTAGGATTAATTATAAAAACAGATATCGGGACCATAGTCCACACGGGGGATTTTAAATTTGATCATGCCCCGATTGATAATAGAGTTACTCAATTTTCAAAAATTGCCAGAGCTGGCCAGGAAGGCGTACTAGCTCTTTTATGTGACAGTACCAATGCTGAAGAAATAGG
>PEXF01000016.1:5436-6143 GCA_002779205.1 Candidatus Hydromicrobium americanum | reverse complement strand
TTTACGCTGTCTTCATACTCTTTCTGTTTCTCTCTTAAATCAATTATGGATTTTTTTATTCCTATGGTTGCAGTCTTTTTTTCCTTAACCTCCAGGATATTCTGCGTATCCTGCTCGGCAAAAAGATTCATAAGCTTCAACTTGGATATGAAATCCAGGAAATCTTCTGCTTTCAGTAAAATTTCCAGTATATTGCTGTTTCCATTCTTATAAATAGCTGCAACTCTATCATTTAAAATTCTTATTTTTTCTTTAAGCTCATCCTCTATCCTTTTTAGCTCTTCCTCTTTTAGAACCATCTCTATAGTTGCTTTATCAACCTCGCTCTTTGCTTCGGATAATTTAGTGTTAAGGTTGTCCAGTTCAGATAATGCACTCCGCAGCTGCCCCTCTACTTCCTCTACCTGGTTAATATATTGCTGCTCTTGCTTTTTTACTTCTTTAATTTTTTCCTGGGTCTCTTTTCTTTCCTGCTGTATTTGTTCCAATTCATCCTCAAGAGACTGACTGTAAATAAATCTTGGCGATGCAGTAGAAATAAGATTAAAGCTGGAGAGTGCTATAATAATTGTTACAAATACGGCTATGATGTTTTTACTTTTAATTACCATATCATTTCATTTTTTTATTATAACTATTTTAATACTAATTAAAAAAAATTAAAAATTTAAAAATATAAGCCCTTAAACTTTTACATACCTTCTCAA
>PEXF01000016.1:0-5410 GCA_002779205.1 Candidatus Hydromicrobium americanum | reverse complement strand
TAAGGCCTCCCAGTACTAACACTCCTACGTATACATATAACATAACATTACCGCTTCCAACTATAGCCAATTCTTTAATCCGCATAATATCTACAATTGCTCTCTCGCCCTTAATAAGTAAGAAATTACCTATAAAATACAATAAGATAATAGAAATGATACTTCCTGCAAATCCCTCAAAAAAACCTTCAAACAGGAATGGAATTCTTACAAACCAGTTAGTGGCACCCACTAGTTTCATAACTTCAATTTCCTTACGGCGGGCATAGATAGAGAGCCTTATGGTATTAAATATCAATACAATAGCTGCCAGAAGAAGCGCTATAATTATCAAAAATGCTATAGTTCCAATAATTGCAGTTATTGAAAACAATGGTTTGACTACTTTCCTTTCGTATATCACATCATCAACACCTTCTATAAAATTTCCATCCTTGTCATAAAAACGGAGCTCTACCTGATCAATCTTTTCGGGATTATTTAAAGTTATATCAAAAGAAGCCGGAAGCGGATTCCCCTCAATTTCCTTTAGGATATCACTTCCCTCGTTTTGCTTCTTAAATCTTTCCAGTGCCAGGTCTTTGGATACATATTCTACACTTTCAGTTTCCTCCCAGCTTATTATCTCTTGTTCAATATATTCCTTTAACTCCTCCGAGATTTCATCTTTAAGATATACCCTCAACTCTACCTGGCTTTTTATTGAGCTCATTATCCCCTGTATATCATAAACAATTATTGCAAAGAACCCCACAATAAACAAAGTAATAGCAACAGTGGTAATAGCAGTAAATCCCATAAAAAAGTTCCGTTTCAGACTGGTAAAAGTCTCACTAAAAAAATACCTGGTTCTTACCATCAGTCCCCATACACCCCTCTCTTCTGGTCCCTTATTATTTCTCCTTCTTCAAGCTCAACAACTCTTCTCCTCATTGAATTCACAATGTTCCGGTCATGTGTGGCCATCAGTACTGTAGTCCCGATAAGATTTATTCTGGACAGTATCTTCATAATTCCTTCTGATGTTCCTGGATCCAGATTCCCGGTAGGTTCGTCTGCAAGAAGTATGGGCGGCCTGTTCACAAATGCCCTGGCAATAGAAACTCTCTGTTGTTCACCAGCTGATAATTGATGGGGATATGAATTTAATTTACTATACAAACCTACAAGTTTTAAAACTTGCGGCACCCTAATTTTTATCTCATAACTCGGCCTTCCAATGACTTCAAGAGCAAATGCCACATTCTCAAACACGGTTTTATTTGGCAGGAGCTTATAGTCCTGAAATACACATCCTATATTTCTTCTAAGTTGAGGAATTCTGCTCGATTTAAGATTACTGATATTCCTCCCGGCTATATATATGTTGCCATTACTTTCATCAATTTCTTTTATAAGCAACTTTATAAAGGTAGATTTGCCCGAACCGCTTGGACCTACCAAAAAAAGAAATTCACCTTTCCTGATAGCCAGATTGATATTTTTCAATGCAACAGTATTATCCTCATATATTTTACTGATATTTTTAAATTCAATCATATTCATTTCAAACCGTTTCTTATACCCTCTACAATTTTAATAATGAAGAGTTTACCCTCTGGATAATTTTTTTTCAAGAAAACCTCTTATCAGTAAATCTATATTGCCATCCAGCACTGATTGTACATCTCCAATCTCAATTCCTGTTCTATGATCTTTAATTAATTGATATGGCTGAAGAATATAACTTCTTATTTGATTTCCCCATCCTATTTCTTTTTTTTCTCCCCTTACTTTATTAATTTCTTCTATATTTTTTTTCCGTTCCAGTTCAAAAAGTTTTGATTTTAAAATCTGTATAGCAGTTTGCCTGTTAAGTATTTGAGATCTTTCATTCTGACAATTTACCACAATATTTGTAGGAAGGTGTGTAATTCTTACCGCCGAATCTGTGACATTTACATGCTGGCCTCCGGCACTACTGGACTTAAAAGTCTCAATTCTTAAATCCCCCTTGCTTATTTTTATATCGATATCTTTATCGAGAAACGGTATTACATCCACAGAGGCAAAAGAAGTATGCCTGCGTTTAGAAGAATCAAAAGGTGAAATTCTCACCAGTCTATGAATTCCTTTTTCCGATTTCAGCAACCCATATGCGTTTTTGCCGGTAACAGTAAAAGTAACATTTTTTATTCCTGCTTCCTCACCTGTCTGATAATCATTAACACTATAAGAAAACTTTCTCCTACCCGTCCACCGTGTATACATTCTAAGCAGCATCTCAGCCCAATCCTGGGATTCTGTCCCTCCTGCCCCGGGGTGAATAGTTACTACTGCTGGATAAGAATCATATTTATCATTTAAAATAGCTTTTTCTTCCAGATCACTTAATAAATCTTTGATGCTTTCCAGATCTTCTACCAATTCCTCTTCAAAGCTTCTGTCCTCTTCATTTTCAAGTATCTCCAGCGCTAACCTGGCATTTTCCATTTTCTCTTCTAAATTTTTAATATCGCAAACTATTCCTTTAAGTTCAGCAATCTCCTGGGTAATATTTTGTGCCCTGCCGCGGTCTTCCCAGAATTCTTTGGAAAGAGTTTCACTCTGGAGTTTTTCAAGCCTGGCAATTTTATTATCTATTTCAAAGACAATCCCGCAAAAAAACCAGCTTTTGTAACAATTTATCTAATCTTAACTTATAATCTTCTATCATAAAATCCTCCAGCTAATTTATTTATATTGTATTACCTGCCGCAACACTTTTTATATTTCTTCCCGCTGCCACAGGGGCAAGGGTCATTTCTTCCGATTTTTTTTGCAGTTACAGGCTTTGTCTGCAACGCTATTGATCCAGCTCCAGCTTCTAAGGGACCACTGGTAACTATATTTGTTACTTCATTCTCTCTTATGGTTTTTTGTTTCTCCTGTTCCTCCCTGGTAACTATCCTGACATTATATAATAACCTTACTGTATCGAACTTTATTTCCTCTATAAGCTCTTTAAATAAATTAAATGTCTCCCGCCTGTATTCAACCAGCGGGTCCATTTGACCAATAGCTCGTAGTCCTATACCCTCCTGCAGGTAATCCATTTCTAAAAGATGGCCTCTCCACATATTATCAATAACATTTAACATCACTATTTTTTCCAGTTTTCTTATAACCGGAGGGGAATAGTTATTTTCCCTTTCCTCGTAAATCTGGTAAGCTCTTTCCGCCAATTTTTCCTTTAAAATACTGATATCCCACTTACTCTCGCCAAATTTTTTCCTGTCTATGATATCAGTTATGATATCGGTGTAAAATAAAGGAGTTATATAATTAGATAGCTTCTCCAAATCCCAATTTTCCGGATAATCACCGGGATTTATATGAATATCAACACTTCTGTCTATTACATCTTTAATCATATCGCAAGCTACTGACCTTAAATTCTCTTCTTCTAAAATTTTCTTTCTTCTAGCGTAAATCACTTCTCTCTGCTTATTCATAACATCATCGTATTCAAGAACATGCTTCCTTATTTCAAAATTTCTCCCTTCCACCTGCCTCTGGGCATTTTCAATGGCCCTGTTTATTATAGGATGTTGTATTGGTAAATCATCTGGAAAATTAAAGGTCTCCATTACCCTATAAATCCTTTCTGATCCAAAAAGTCTCAGCAAATCATCTTCTGTGCTCAGGTAAAACTGGCTTGAACCAATATCTCCCTGGCGGCCGCTTCTTCCTCTGAGCTGATTATCAATTCTTCTGCTCTCATGCCTTTCTGTTCCAAATACATGAAGACCTCCAAGCTCTACGACTCCTTCTCCAAGGACTATGTCTGTACCTCTTCCCGCCATATTTGTAGCAATAGTAACTGAATTTTTTTGCCCGGCTTTGGCAATAATTTGTGCTTCTTTTTCATGATATTTTGCGTTTAAAACTTCATGGGGTATACCTCTTCTTTTCAGCATGCTGCTAAGTCTCTCAGACTTCTCAATAGATATAGTCCCCACCAGTACCGGTTGACCTCTGTTGTATCTGGAAACTATATCCTCTACAACATTATCAAATTTAATCTGTTCAGTTTTATAAATCAGATCAGGAAGGTCTTTCCTTATCATTGGTTCATTAGTAGGTATAACCACAGTTTCAAGCCCATAAATATGCCTGAATTCGGCTGCTTCTGTTAGCGCAGTACCGGTCATGCCCGCTAATTTCTCATACATTCTAAAATAATTTTGAATAGTAATGGTGGCAAGTGTCTGATTTTCATCCCTCACTTTTACTCTTTCCTTGGCCTCTATAGCCTGATGCAGCCCCTCGCTGTATCTTCTGCCAGGCATCAGTCTTCCAGTAAATTCATCAACAATAATTATCTCGCCGTTTTTCAGCATATAATCTACATCTCTTTTAAATAGATGATAGGCTTTAAGAGATTGATTTAAAGCATGTATGTATAGAAAATTAGAAGGATCGTATAAATTTTCTATGCCAAGTATTCTTTCAACTTTTTCGACGCCTTCCTCTGTAATTGCTGCTGTTCTTGCTTTTTCATCTATTTCAAAGTCCTCATCTATTTCCAGTCGTGGTACTATTTGTGTAAATTTCCTGTAAATTTCAGTAGTTCCATAAGCAACCCCGGAAATGATAAGGGGAGTTCTTGCTTCATCTATAAGAATACTGTCAACTTCGTCAATAATGGCATACCAGTGACCATCCTGTACAATATTTTCCTTAGCCATTATCATATTATCTCTTAAATAATCAAATCCGAATTCATTATTTGTGCCATATATTACATCAGACCGGTATTGTTCTTTTTTTTCAAGGGTGGACATTTCATGTTGGATAAGACCTACTTTCAGTCCCAGAAACTTATAGATATTGCCCATCCACTCGCTATCTCTCTTTGCCAGATAATCATTTACTGTTACCAGATGGGTACTCCTGCCAGTAAAGGAATTTAAGTATACAGGAAGCGTTGCAACCAGTGTCTTTCCTTCACCTGTCTTCATTTCAGCAATTTTTCCCTCGAAAAGAACAACACCTCCCAGTATTTGAACATCAAAATGACGCATATTAAGAGTTCTTTTTGCTACCTCCCTTACCACTGCAAAAACTTCCGGCATCAAATCCTCCAGTTTCTGGCCGTTCTCATATCTCTGTTTAAAATCTATAGTCTTTGCAGCCAGCTCGTTGTCAGTAAGCGAACTTATATCTTTTTCAAGATTACTTACAGCGTTAACTATCTCTTCATATTTTTTTATTTTTTTACCCTCACCAAATTTAAGGATGTTTCCAATATTTTTAAACATTTGCCATCACCTTCATTATAATAATTCAATTATAGAGTAGGTTCTATCATAGAGCAGGTTCTATCAAACCATAATTTTTATCTTTTCTGCGATATATTACCGCAGTTCTTTCGGTCTCCGAATTAATA
>PEXF01000150.1 GCA_002779205.1 Candidatus Hydromicrobium americanum | reverse complement strand
GTTAGTGATGAGTTTGTTGATTTATTAATAGAAAAAGGAGCATTTGTTGGATGGTACTTTAATTATATCCCTATAGGCAAAGAACCTGATATGGAGCTTATGCCAACTCCAGAGCAAAGAGACTATAGAAGGAGAAGAATTTTAGAGATAAGAAAGAATAAGAAATTAATAGTAGCTGATTTTTGGAATGATGGGCCTCTTGTAAATGGCTGTATGGCCGGAGGGAAAAATTATCTGCATATCAATGTAAATGGTGATGTCGAGCCATGTGTTTTTGTCCACTTTGCTGCTGATAATATAAAAGAAAAAAGCCTGGCAGATGTTCTGACTTCAGATTTCTTTATGGGATTCAGGAAAAGACAGCCTTATACAGAAAATCACCTAAGACCGTGCTGTATAATAGATAATCCTCATGTTTTGAGAGATATAGTTGCTGAAACTGGTGCTTACCCCACGCATGATGGAGCAGAATCAATTATTGGCTGTCTTGCAAAACCACTGGATAAGTATGCCAGTGGTTATAAGGAAATTGCAGATAAGGCATGGGAAGAAGACTATGTTCCTGAAGAAGAGGGAGAAACAGTAGTATAGACAAAATAATTAATAATTAGTATAATTCCAAAAATATTAATATAAAATTGTTGAAAAAATAGTAAAAATAGAAAAAATAAGTAGAAATCATCTATTTCTCACCAGGTGGCAGTTTTTTAAACTTGTTAATTTGGTTATTTATATTTAAGTTTAAATAAATGGGTAGATGATCTGTCTGCCTATTTTTTTTCAAAAATATTTAAGGAGGTGTAATTTTAATAACAGCAAGAGAACTCGTGTAAACGAACAAATTAGAGTACCTGATGTTAGATTAATTGCGGAAGATGGTAACCAGATTGGAATAGTTCCGGTTAAAGAAGCACTAAAAACTGCTGTGGAAAGAGGCCTTGATTTGGTTGAAATTTCACCTAAAAGCGATCCACCTGTCTGCAAAATAATGGATTATGGAAAATATAGATATCAACTTGAGATATCAGAAAAATTAAAGAAAAAGAAGCAATCCCAGATTATTATAAAAGAAATCAAGTTAAGACCAAAAATAGATATCAATGATCTTAATACTAAAAAAAGGCAAATAGAAAAATTCTTGAAAAGCGGTCATAAGGTGAAAATAACAGTTATGTTCAGAGGCAGAGAAATAGTGCATAAAGAACTCGGGATGAATATTCTGGATAAGTTGATAGAAGAATTAGAAGATAAATGTGTGCTGGAGTTAGAACCCAAGCTGGATGGATACAATATAATTACGATTTTGGCACCAGTTTAAAAATAAAATTGTTATCTCGTATAAATCAAATTGGAAGGATGTTATTATGCCGAAAATTAAAACTCATAGAGGTGCTGCTAAAAGATTTAAAGTTACAGGGAGCGGAAAGATTGTCAGGGTAAAAGCATATAAAGGTCATATTCTGACTAAAAAGAATGCTGAAAGAAAAAGGCGGTTAGGGAGAAAACAAGAAGTTTCTGCTGCAGATAAGAAAAAAGTAAGAAGACTGTTAGGCAGATAAGGAAGGGGTGATTAAAATGGTCAGAGTTAAAAGGGGACAGGTCAAAAGAAGAAAACATAAGAAAGTATTAAAAGAAGCAAGAGGATACTACGGCTCTAAAAGCAGGAGTTATAAAATTGCTAAAGAGCAACTGCTCAAATCAATGAGCTATGCATACAGGGATAGAAAGAATAATAAAAGAAATTTCAGGAGGTTATGGATTACCAGAATCAACGCTGCAGCCAGGATAAATGGAATTTCATACAATGAATTTATAAATGGACTGAAGAAAGCAAGTGTTGATATTAATAGAAAAATATTATCAGAACTTGCAGTAAGCGATCCCAATGCTTTTCAAAAATTAACTGAAATTGCAAAGAAACAACTTGTATAAAATTATGAGTAAAAAAGAAAAAAATATAGACCAGTTAGAAAAAAAGATAAAGACAGAACTGGATAATTTTACCAGAGAATTAGAAACGGTAAAAAATTTAATTGAATTAGATAAGATAAGAACAAAATATATTGGGAAAAAAAGTTTTTTAATTAAAACTTTAAAGAACATTGGTGATTTACCCGATGATATTAAACCAATAGCTGGCAAAAAATCAAATACTGCGCGAAATAAAGTAGAATCAGATATTCTAAAAAAAGAAAAAATTTTTAAAAATATTGAGTATGAAAATAAACTAAGGAAAGAAAGTATAGATCTGTCACTGCCGGGAAGAAGCACCGGTACGGGTAGAAAGAATATCATTTCCCAGGTTGTTGAAGAAATTGAAGAAATTTTTATCGGGATGGGGTTCGAAATAGCGGAAGGTCCCGAAGTGGAAACTGATTATTATAATTTTGAAGCATTAAACACTCCCAGGGGCCATCCAGCCAGGTCTCTACATGATACATTCTTTATTTCCAAAGATATATTAATGAGGACTCATACTTCACCAGTTCAGATAAGATATATGGAAAGTCACAAGCCTCCTTTACTAATAATAGTACCGGGGAAAGTTTATAGAAGAGATTATGATGTATCACACACTCCTATGTTTACTCAGATAGAGGGCCTGGTAATAGATAAAGGCATAAATTTCGGTAACCTTAAATGGACACTTGAAACATTTGCCCATGAAATTTTTGGAAAGGACCGGAAAGTCAGATTCAGGCCTCATTATTTTCCGTTTACAGAACCAAGTGCTGAAGTTGATGTTTCCTGCAATATTTGTGGTGGGAAAGGATGCAGGGTATGTTCAGGGTCTGGATGGCTTGAAATTCTTGGGGCTGGAATGGTAGATCCGAATCTATATTCATTTGTAGGATATAATCCGGAAGAAGTTAGTGGTTTTGCCTTTGGAATGGGTATAGAGAGAATTTGCATGTTAAGGTATGGCATTGATGATTTAAGGTTATTTTTCGAAAATGACCTGAGATTTATCAATCAATTTTAACTTCCAATATCATTAATCTGATATATGTTTGATAACCGGTTATCTTTTAAAATGATCTTTATCTTAAGGAAATATTTAATAGAGAGGGAAGCTTAAAGATTGAAAGTAACATTAAACTGGATAGGCGAATTTTTAAATGCTGAAAGGCTTGAACCTGAAAATATTGCAAGCGCTCTGACTATGAGTGGAACTGAAGTAAAAAAAGTTGAATATATAGGTGATAAATATAAGGATATAGTTATTGGTAGAGTCGTTGATTTTTCTCCTCATCCTGATTCTAGTAAATTATCATTATGTGAAGTGGACATTGGCTCAAGTAAGCTGAACATAGTTTGTGGCGCTAAAAATTTTAAAAAGGAAGATAGAGTTGCCGTTGCGCTGCCCGGAGCAAAAATTAAAAATATTATTATAAGAAAAAATAAGATAAGAGGTCAAATTTCCGAAGGAATGATGTGCTCAGAAATGGAATTAGGTCTTTCTTCTGAATCAGAAGGTATAATGATTCTTGATAATAACTGTAAAATAGGTGACAGTTTCTCAAAATCAGTTGGTCTGGATGATGTTGTACTGGAGCTTGAGATTACGCCCAATAGGCCTGATTGCCTGAGTGTAATAGGAATTGCAAGAGAAATCAGCACTTTAATTGGCGCTGAACTTATAACTGGTAAATATGATTTTCAAAAAAGACTGAATATAGATTCTAAATTTAAAATTGAAATAGATGATTATAATCTTTGCCCAAGATATTCGGCAAAACTTTTTAGAAATATACCCAACATCCAGTCGCCTCAATGGCTTAAAAACAGGCTTATCCTATGTGATGTAAGACCAGTAGATTTGATTGTTGACCTCACTAATTATGTTATGCTGGAAACAGGTCAACCGCTGCATGCTTTTGATAAAGACATGTTATATTCAAATAAGATTATAGTCAGAAGAGCAAGAAAAGGGGAGAACATAAAAACTATTGATGATTCCATAAGGATACTGGATGATGATGCACTGGTAATAGCAGATGAAGATAAAGCTGTGGCTATTGCCGGTATAATGGGTGGAAAGGATACTGAAATAAGTGAGAATACAAAAAATGTCCTGTTGGAATCGGCAAATTTTTACGGACCTTCCATAATGAGGACTTCTAAAAAAATTGGGCTCCGGTCGGAAGCTTCAAACAGGTTTGAAAAAAAAATTGACCCAATGCTTACTGTATTTACAATAAGAAGGTTTGAAGATCTACTGGAAAAAGTGGCCAATTTTAAAACGGAAGAATGTATATATGATAATTTTAAAAAAGTAAAAAGAGAAAGAAAGATTAATTTAAGAGTAGGCAAGGTTGGCCAGGTTCTGGGCAAAGATATTGATGCAGGTTTGATATCCGGCATTCTTACAAATTTAAAAATCAGTAACAGAATAAAAGATAATATCATAGAGGCAACCGTTCCTTCTTTTAGATATGAAGATCTTGAAAGAGAGATCGATCTTGTTGAAGAAGTAGCAAGAATTTATGGGTACGACAGGCTGGATTCTATTCCTACTTCAGCAAGCAACAGGCGTGGAAAATATAGTCTATATCAGAAAACAATTAAAGATATCAGACAGGCTCTTTGTTATATTGGATTGGTTGAAGTTATAAACTATTCTTTTATTAGCGCTGAATCACTTAAAAAATTTAAAATAAATCTGGAAGATGGGTATAAGAATAATGTAGAGATATTAAATCCTATTAATGAAGATTTCAAGCTGTTAAGGCCAATGCTTCTTCCGGCACTTATGAAAAATATTAAAGATAACATTAACCATAATATAAAAGATATTGGAATATTTGAGATATCAAAAGTTTTCAAGAAAAACAGTTCTGGTAAATTGCCTTTTGAAATAAATATGCTCGGCGTGATGTTAACCGGAAAAGCAGCACAGAAAGGATGGGATGAAGAGGAAAGAGCTTTTGATTTTTATGATCTGAAAGGTATTTTAGAATTTATATGCAAGAGATATTATCCTTATGGCAGTTTAAGGATAAAAGAGAGACAGTACAGATTTTTCCACCCCAGGATCAGCGGAATAGTCAACATTGAGGATCTGGATGTGGGAATAATTGGCAAAATTCACCCGGTAATAATAGAGGAGACTGAAACCGGACAGGATGCCTATTATATGGAACTGGATATGGATAAATTTATAAATAATATAAAAGAGACCAAAAAATATAAATTCGTACCTGCATTTCCTTCTATAGATATTGATCTTGCGATTGTAGTTGATAATAAAATAAAGAGTGAAGATATTGTAAATGAAATAAAAGAAAGCGGGACAGAACTGCTTAAAAAGATAAGACTTTTTGATATATACAGAGGGGAACAGATAGAAAAGGACAAGAAAAGTATGGCTTACTCCCTGAGTTTCAGGGATGACGCCAGAACTTTAAAGGACACAGAGATAGAGATAATAGTAAATAGAATACTGGAAAGTTTAGGCAGGAAATTTAATGCCAGGATTAGAGAATAAATAAGATATGATAATCGAGTTTCCAGGCACAAGAGGTGAGATTGAAGAAAGCAGCGCAGAACATAAGTATCACTCATCTCTAATTATAAGGTATAAAAAAACAAGCGCACTTATTGATTTCGGTATAAAATATAATCCACAACTGATAAATAAAATAAATGATTTTGATTTCATTTTAATAACTCATACCCATCCCGACCATTATATATGGACACTTGAAGATGAAAATAGGATAAATATCCCGGTCTATTTAACCAGAATTGCCCTTGACTACAGTAAATATAAGCCTAAAGATTACAGGATTATTAAAGACAGCAAAGAGTATAGGCTTAAAGATTTAAAAGTAGTTGCACACAAAGTTACTCATTCCCTGAGGTGCCCTGCGGTGGGATATAAAATTAAAGGTGATAAGACTTTAATTTATGCCCCGGATATTCTGGATTTTGAGGAAGATAAGGGCGTAGTATTCAAGGATGTCGATTTACTTATTGCTGATGGTTCCAGTCTTAATATAAATATGGTCAGAAGGAAAGATGACAGATTATACGGACATACCAGGGTTAAGACTATAATAGGTTGGTGTAAAAAATATAATATTGGCAGATTAATTGTGACACACTGTGGCAAACAAATAGTTACTATGGATAAAAAAGAACTTGCAGGCAGGCTGGAGGAGTATACGGAAGGAAAAATTAATGTGATAGTAGCTTATGACGGGTATAGGATGGAATTATGA
>PEXF01000146.1 GCA_002779205.1 Candidatus Hydromicrobium americanum | reverse complement strand
TTATTGGTGGAGTCTACCTTTTTTAAATAAATAATATTTTTTCCGATATAATCAGTTTCAAGGGACTTTTTATACTTATCTAAATTGAAATTTATCATTTAATATTTAAGGATTTATTCAGTCAACCCATTTTACATTGCTAAAATTATATTTAGTAGCAATTAAAATGACATCAATGATCCACCAGATTCCAAAACCGCCAAAGGTTATCAGTTTTAAAATCCCCAGACCTACATGACCCATTATGAACCTGTCTACGCCAAACTGGCCAAAAACAATAGACATTACCAGCGCTAAAACCCAGTCTACTTCTTTCAATGTTTACTCCTTTTTAATAATTTTTTTATAACGAATAGTACTATATATTATATAAAAAAAGAAAGAATAAATAACGAAAAAAAGATAGAATTCAATATTGCAGCCGGCTGCAGAATCAGTGCAGCGGTTTTTCTATGAAACTATAAAAATATTGCAGCGTCTATCTAAAAAGCTGCAGAGGTTCTATTTTATATTTATCATTAAGGATTTTTTTTATATAAAGGAAAAAAGTTATGAAAGAAATGAGCAGGAAAGATATTGAAAGTATTATTCCTCACAGAGACCCTTTTCTTTTAATTGATAAAATTATTGAAGTTGAGCCAGGCAGGAGAATTAAAGCAGTAAAATATGTCAGGCAGGAAGAATATTATTTTAAGGGACATTTTCCCTCCAACCCCATTATGCCCGGAGTTCTCATAGTTGAGACTATTGCCCAGGCAGGAGCAGTTTCAGTTCTTATGCTGCCTGAAAATAAAGGAAAACTGGTATTATTTGCCGGTATAGATAAAGCCAGGTTCAGGAGAATAGTAAAGCCTGGAGATGAACTGACAGTAGAGGTAGAGATGGAAAGCTTTAAGAGAAATATTGGTAAGGCAAAAGGAAGGGCAATGGTTGGAAATGATATTGCCTGCACTGCGGATATAATGTTTGCTCTGGGCTAGAAAGGTTTTCTACAGTTGAATGGTAAAAACACAAAAAATACTGGGGACTTTAAAAGGATTGCCCTTATGTTTCCGGGTCAGGGTTCACAGTATCCGGATATGGGGGAAGAATTTTTAGGCAACAATGGCAAATATAGAAGGTACTTTGAAATTTCAAGTGAGATTGTAGGTAAAGATATATTAAAAATAATTAGCGGCAGCGATAGGGATAATTCACTTGATAATACCCGGTTTAGCCAGATTTCAATTTACACCTTAAGCTGTGCTCTAAATGATTATATAGTAAATGATCTTTTCATAAACAGGGAGTGCATCGATACTGTATTGGGACATAGCCTGGGAGAATACAGCGCGCTTTATAGCGGCGGCGCTTATAGTTTTGAGCAGGGGGTGAAGCTTGTTGGATACAGGGGAAAAATTATGAGTGAAGCTGACAGGAGTGCAAAAGGAATGATGGCTGCTGTTTTGAGGACAGGGATAAGTATAATTGAAGATGTTCTTGGTGGTTTGAAGGGCAGGGTATTTGTTGCCAATTATAATGACTACTTGCAAATAGTGATAAGCGGATATGAAGACGCAGTTGGGGAAGCGATAAAAGAATTAAAATCAAGAGGGGTAAGAAAGATAATACCGCTTAAAGTCGGCATTGCTTCGCACTCCCCACTAATGAAGGAAGTTTCAGATAAACTTGGAAGATTTATTGAAGAGAATGTTAAACTTACAGAAATGAAATTGCCTTTCTTTTCCACCACCGAGGTGGCTTACAGAGATAGGAATGATATTAAAAAGACTTTGACCGGCCAGCTGACCGGTCCCATAAGGTGGGTCGACAGTATTGAGTACCTGCTTGGTAAGGGTGTCGGGATATTTGTAGAAGTTGGTCCCGGGGAAGTTTTATCCGGATTAGTTAGTAGAATTGCACAAAGGAGTGGCAAGGATATTATCATACTTGACACCAACAAAATGGAAGATATTGAAAATTTAAAAAATGCATTAAAAAAAGAAGGAATCATAAATGAGGCTTAAAGATAAGGTGGCCATAATAACCGGCGGTGCCAGGGGTATTGGAAAGAAGATTAGCCAGACTTTTTTAAAGGAAGGTGCATCTGTATATATTTTTGATGTCAACCAGGAAGAAGGAGCCAGGACCGCAGGTGAACTCCAGCCAGCTTATGATGATAAAGTTAATTTTTTCAAAGTGGATATAACCGATGAAAAAAGTGTAGAGCAGTCTATCGAAAAAATTATTGAGGCTGAAGGCAGAATTGATATTCTGGTCAATAATGCCGGAATCACCAGGGATAATCTAATACTCAGGATGAGTCTTGAAGATTGGAAAAAAGTAATTGATATAAACCTGACCGGAGCTTTTATCTGTTCCAAGCATACAGTCAGATATATGGTAAAGAATAGAAGTGGAAAAATAATAAATATATCTTCAATAGTCGGGATTCACGGGAATGCAGGACAGAGTAATTACTCGTCATCTAAAGCCGGAATAATAGGGCTTACCAAGACTCTTGCCAGAGAACTTGCGGGCAGAAATATTCTGGTTAATGCTATAGCTCCTGGCTATATTGAGACTGAAATGACAGAAAAGCTGAGCGACAGGATAAAGGAAAAATTGATGGAGCAAATTCCTACCGGGAGGCTGGGAAGTGTAGACGATGTTGCAAAGACAGCGCTTTTTCTGGCAAGTGATGACTCCAATTATATAACCGGTACTGTGATAAATCTGGATGGCGGAATGGGTATTTAACAGGCAGAGTGATAACCTTATAGAAAAGGAATTATTGATGGAACAAATGAATAAAGGAAGAAGGGTAGTTGTAACCGGCCTGGGAATAATGTCGCCGTTAGGACTGGAAGTTGATAAGTTCTGGAATAATCTAATTTCCGGAAAATCAGGAGTCAGCAGGATTGACCGGTTTGATGTAGAAAAGATTGCTTCCAGGATAGCTGCACAGATCAGGGATTTCGAGCCTGAAAATTATATGGACTTCAAGCAGGCTAAAAGAATGGATAGATTTTCTCAATTTGCAGTTGCTGCAGCATTAAATGCTATAAAAGACAGCAGCCTTAAGATTAATTCAACGAGCGAAAATGAAGTGGGAGTTTATATAGGAAGCGGAGTGGGAGGACTTGCAACTCTGGAGCAGCAGCATGAAAGACTGCTGAGCATGGGTGCCGATAAGGTAAGCCCATTCCTTATTCCAATGATGATATCCAATATGGCAGCTGCCCAGGTTTCAATAGCCAGCGGAGCCAAAGGACCGGTAAGCGTTACAACTACAGCATGTGCTGCAGGTTCAAATGCCATAGGTGATGCATTTGAGATAATTAAAAGAGGAGTTGCTGAAGTGATGATTGCCGGTGGAAGCGAAGCAGCTATAACCCCATTAGGAATGGCTGGTTTTTCTAATATGCAGGCTCTTTCTACAAGAAATGATGAACCGGAGAAAGCCTCCAGGCCATTTGACAGGGACAGAGATGGATTTGTGATGGGCGAAGGCTGCGGTATATTAATATTGGAAGAACTCAAGTCTGCCTTAAGAAGAGATGCTAAGATATACTGCGAGATTTTTGGATACGGTCTTTCCGGGGAAGCCTATCATATAACGGCACTGGAAGAGTCGGGTGCAAATATGGCCAGGTGCATCAGGAATTGTTTGGATGAGGGCGGCATAGGTCTGGAAGAAGTGGACCATATTAATGCTCACGGGACATCAACTCTTTTAAATGACGTTATTGAAAGTGCCGCAATTAAAAGATGTTTTGGCGAATATGCTTATAACATAAATATAAATTCAACCAAATCAATGATTGGCCACTGCCTGGGGGCATCAGGCGCGATTGAAGCTTTGGCTGCAATTTTGGCTATAAAAAATAATATTATTCCTCCAACTATAAATCTTGATAATCCAGATGAGAAGTGCGACTTGAATTATACAGCAAAGGTAAGCCAGAAGAGAGAGGTCCGTATTGCACTTTCAAATTCTATGGGTTTTGGCGGTCATAATGTCACTCTAGGATTTAAAAAATATTCATAAACGGGGCATAAGATGGAAAAAGTCAAATGCAAGAATTGCACAAAGGATATTGAAAATGAAATTTTTATATTAAATCTGTGGGTATGTCCATACTGCAATTATCATCACTATATTAATGCAAGGGACAGATTGCAAATTACTGTAGATAGTAATAGTTTTATTGAGCTGGGAAAGAATATTAATTCAGATGATTTTTTAAATTTTTATGATGTTAAGTCTTATAGTGTAAGACTGAAAGAGACGAAGCTTAAAACCAGCCTGGATGAAGCAGTCATCATTGGTGAGGCAAAGATAGAGGGAAATGATGTTGCCCTTGGTGTTATGGATTTTGGTTTTATGGGCGGAAGCATGGGAAGTGTGGTAGGAGAGAAGATTAAGATTTTATCCAACTACTGTATTGAAAAAAATATTCCCCTGGTTATATTCTGCGCATCAGGTGGAGCAAGGATGCAGGAGGGGGTAATATCTCTGATGCAAATGGCAAAGACAGTCTCCAGTGTGAACAGAGTAAAGGAGAGTAAAATCCCCTATATAACCATAATTACCAATCCCACTTCTGGAGGTGTTAGCGCAAGCTTTGCCACAGTGGCGGATATCATAATAGCGGAACCTGATGCGCTCTTCTGTTTTGCAGGTCCAAGAGTTGTAAAACAGACTATAAAAAAGAATCTTCCTCCGGATTTCGGAACTTCAGAGAGGAATTTAAAAAATGGTCAGGTGGATATGATTGTAAATAGAAATGAGCTCAGGAGTACTCTGACTAATATGTTAAAGTTATTTAAGGAATGATATGGATTTAAAAAAGCTGGAAGAAATTCCAAAAAGTTATCTTAAAGAGATTTTAGGGGCACTGTCCAAGCTTGAAAAATTAAAAAAAATCCCTTTCTTTACTGGCATACATTTTAAAGATGCAGAAAGAGATCTTGCCCAGAAAATTGAAAGTTATAAAAAAGTTGAAAGGGACGCTAAAAGAGTCTGGAAGATCGTGGAGCTTTCGAGAAATGAAAACCGACCACAATGCCTGGATTATATAAATGGTATTTTTGAAGATTTTGTAAAACTTTCCGGTGACAGGCTGACCGGTGAGGACAGATCGATTGTTGCAGGTCTGGGTAAGATTAATGGAAAGACTGTTGCTGTTATCGGGCATAATAAAGGCAAAGATATAAAGCAGAGATTGGAGTATAACTTTGGTATGAGCATACCTCAGGGATATAGAAAATCCCAGAGGATTATGCGGCTGGCCGACAGGTTCGGTTTTCCTATCGTTACTTTAATAGATACGCCAGGTGCGTACCCTGCTCTTGAAGCTGAAGATGATGGACAGGCAAGCGCTATTGCAAAAAGTATCTTGCTTATGTTTGAAGTTAAGGTTCCCATTATTGCTATTTTAATTGGTGAAGGAGGAAGCGGGGGAGCACTGGCACTGGCTGTTGGAAATGAAGTGGCAATGCTGGAAAATTCCACTTACTCAGTTATTTCACCTGAAGGATGCGCAGCTATTCTATGGAAAAATCCTTCCGGTACCAAACTGGCAGCAAGGGAACTAAGGCTGACTTCAAGAGATATGCTTAGACTCAAGGTAATAGATAGGGTGATCCCCGAACCAATTGGCGGGGCTCAGAATGCGCCCGGAAGAATGGTAAAGATTGTAAAAAAATATATTATTGGTGCGTTGGAGAGGTTTGCCAGCATTCCTGGAGAAGAATTAAAGTCCAGAAGAGCCCGGAAATTTGAATCCATGGGATTTTTCAGTACCAAGTGACAGGTCTTAACTGCCTATAAATAAAATGACGCTGGAGCCCGGGGAAATGTAGGTTCCGGGTTCAGGATTTTGACCTAAAACTGTACCTTCCTGTACCGAGTAATCTGTATTTATATAACTTATTTCATAATTAATATTATCAGAATCAAGTATATCTTTAGCCTGCTCCAGGCTAAGCTGCATAAGATCAGGAACAAGAACCAGCGGCTCATTTGTTGAAATTGTTATTTCCACCAGACTATTTGCTTTGACTTTGGTACCCGGAGATGGGATTACTTTTATGATTTTTCCAGTTTCACTTGTTATATCTGTACTTGTTACCGGGGCTTTATTAATGC
>PEXF01000025.1:5765-6262 GCA_002779205.1 Candidatus Hydromicrobium americanum | reverse complement strand
TTATAGTTATTGGTAAACAAGCAATATGGGCTTTAGCACCAAGTCTTACACCCGATCCATCAATTGATCAACCAGAACCTATAGATTCCAGTAGAGGTTGTATCGCCCGTAATTCTGTAGTAGTAGTAGGAGATGATATTTATTACTTAGCAAATGATGGCGTAAGGTCTTTAAGACGCACTATACAGGATAAACTTCAATCAACCACTTCATTACCTTTAAGTTTTGCGCTTAAGGACGAACAGGATGATATTACTTGGGGTTATATAGATAAGGCTTGTGCTGTATACTTTGATAATAAATATTTTATTTCATTACCATCAGGTGGAACTATTTATAATAGTAAAGTTTGGGTATTTTATCCTGGATTAAATGAGGGTATGGGTGCTTGGATAGTTATAACAGGTTGGACTATAAGTTGTTTTGCTAAATATAAAGTAGGTGGACAGGAAAGACTATATGCTGGAGAAGCTAATGCTAATGGAGTAGTTTATCGA
>PEXF01000025.1:0-5729 GCA_002779205.1 Candidatus Hydromicrobium americanum | reverse complement strand
GATTATAAAGAAGCAGTTACTGATGCTGATTTGATAATAATATCAACACCAATAAGTAAAATAATCGAGGTCGTAGAACATATTAAGGATTACCTGAAAAAAGGAGTGATTATTACAGATGTTGGTAGCGCTAAAGAGAAGATAGTTAAAAGAGTAAATGAAATATTACCTGAAGGAGTATTTTTTATAGGCGGCCATCCAATGGCTGGCTCGGAAAATGAAGGTGTGCTCAGTGCCACTCCAGAATTGTTCAGGAATACATTTTATATTCTAACTCCTACAGATACTACTATATCTGAACCTCTGGTTACATTACATTCTTTATTTACAAAAATTGGCGCAAAAGTGATTTCCATAAATCCTAAAGAACATGATGAAAATGTAGCGTTAATAAGTCACTTGCCACATATCCTTTCAACCAATCTGGTTGACATGATTGATGATAAACAAAAGAAGATGAAAAATTTATTTAAACTATGTGCCGGTGGTTTTAGGGATATGACCAGAATAGCTGCTGCAAATATAAGAATGTGGCTCGATATAAGCTTAGAAAATAAAGATGAGCTAATAAAATCAATAGATGACTATATAAGGTATCTGATAAAGTTTAAAAATAACTTGAAAAAAGAAAATTCAGAATCAATAAAAAAACATTACATAAAAGCCCAGAAAGCAAGAATTAATTTACCAAAATATATCGAGAAAGATATTTCCAAATTATATGAACTTAGAGTTGCAATACCTGATAGAGCAGGAGTTTTAAGTGAAATTACACTGGCCATAAGTTCTCACGGAATAAATATTGAAGATATATCTATTTTTCATTCAACGGAATTCAGTGATGGGGGAATCCTTAAAGTACTGATTCAAGGTGAAGATGCTAGTAAAATTACAAAAGAAGCAATTGAAAAAGCAGGATACGAAGTAAGTGTAAAAAAGGTATTAAGTGAATAAAAATGGAAATACATGGAGCAAGAAGCTTAAAAGGTGAAATAAAAATTCCCGGTGATAAGTCAATTTCACACAGAAGTGTAATCATATCCTCATTGATTAATAGTAATGTAGTAATAGAGAATTTCTTATTTTGTCAGGACTGCATAAAAACTATAGATGTTTTAAATAAGTTAGGTGTAAAAATTGAAAAAATAGACGGAAATTTAATAGTATATGGTAAAGGTATTAAAAACTTCAGTGAACCTGATGAAATACTGGATGTTGGAAATTCTGGAACTACAATCAGAATAATGAGTGGTGTACTATCCGCAACTAATTTTATGTCTGTATTGAGTGGTGATAGTTCTATAAACAACAGACCTATGAAAAGAATAATAAAGCCACTATTAGAGATGGGTGCAAAAATTAATGGAAGAGAAAATAATTCAAGGGCTCCTATAGTAATATTTGGAAACCCCAATCTGAAAGGAAAAAAATTTAAGCTTAAAGTGCCAAGTGCTCAGGTTAAATCCAGTATCCTTATGGCAGCTCTTAACGCAGAAGGTACAACTGAGATAATTCAACCAGAAGTTTCAAGAGATCATACAGAGCGTATGCTCCAGTACTTTGGAGCAGATATTACTTACGATGGTAAATACACAAAATTAAAACCTGGCAAGGAATTAATTGCTAAAAATATTTATGTACCCGGTGATATATCTTCAGCAGCTTTTTTTATTGTTGCAACTCTAATTTTAAAAGATTCACATACTATTATGAGAGATATCGGTATAAACCCCACCAGAAGTTATTTTATAGAAATACTTAAAAAGATGGGTGGAAAGATTATTATTAAAAATCAAAGAATTATAAATAATGAACCGGTTGCAGATATTGAAACTTTTTCCAGTAATCTAAATTCTATAAAAATAGATAAAGATAAAATCCCTAATATAATTGATGAGATACCAATACTATGTGTAGCTGCAGCTGTTGCAAAAGGTAAAACAGTTATAAGAGGAGCTGAAGAATTAAGATATAAAGAAAGTGACAGAATCAGGTCTATTGTAAGCCAGTTTAAAAAATTAAAGGTGAATATTGAGGAAAAAGAGGATGGAATAATAATAGAAGGAGATGTGAATTTCAAGGCGGGTGGAGGAATGGTAGATAGTCTCGGAGACCATAGAATTGCTATGTCTCTTTCTATACTGGCTTTGTTATCAATAGGAAAAGTAACTATTCTGGATTCCGAATGTATCAATACTTCATTTCCCGGTTTTAAATATAATCTAAAAAAAGTTTTAGTGCAATAACATAAAAGAGAATAAGCATAATATCGTAAAGACATATATGAGTACTGGTTAAAAGATGCTTGATAATATTATAACAATAGATGGTCCTGCCGGAAGCGGTAAGAGCACGGTTGCAAAAATTTTAGCTAGAGAATTGAATTTAAAATATATTGATACTGGAGCCATGTATAGAGCAATTACCCTTCTTGCTTTGCAGAATAATATAGATTGTAAAGATGAAGAATCTATATTAAAGCTGACCAGAAACATAAATCTCCAGTTAGATAGTAATTCAGTAGATGAAAGTAAATATACCACAGTAAAAATAGATGGAAAAGATGTTACGGATGAGATTAGAAGCAGGGAAGTAGGATCTGCAGTTTCTATTGTTTCTAAATTACCTGGGGTGAGAAGATATTTAGTAGGTCTTCAAAAAAAATTTATCCAGGGAGATAATGCAGTTCTTGAAGGCAGAGATACTGGAAGTGTAGTTTGTCCGGATGCAGCACTAAAAATATATTTAACTGCAAGCTTAGATGAAAGAATAAAAAGAAGAGATTTGCAGATCAGAGAAAAAGGGCAATTTTTAGAAAGAAATATAATCAAAAAAGAAATTATAAGCAGAGATAGAATTGACAGCAGCAGAGAAGACAGCCCACTGGTTATACCGGAAAATGGAATTATAATTGATACATCCAAACTATCAATAAAAGGAGTTGTTGAAAAAATTAAGAAATTATATTTTAAAAAGGTAAATGTTAAAAACGAAACATAGTAAATCCTATTTTATTTTATTCAAGTTAATGCAGTTTATTTTAAGAGTTATTTTTAATCTTCTATACAGAGTAGAAAAAATAGATTTACACAAAGTACCCAGAAACGGTAAGTTTATAATATGCTCTAACCATATAAGCTACCTGGATCCGGTGGTGATAGGAGCGTATATTCCCAGATGTGTATATTTTATGGCAAAAAAAGAATTATATAATAATAAGTTTTTATCCTCTCTGGTAACTTTTTTAAATGCCTTTCCTGTTGAAAGACAGGCTTTTAATAGAAAAGCATTTTCTATTTCCTTTGAAGTCTTAAAAGATGGAAATGTCCTGGGTTTATTCCCGGAAGGTACAAGATCCACCGATGGAGTATTAAGAGGTGGTAAAAAGGGTACAGGATTTATAGCAGCAGCGAGCAATACCCCCATTCTACCTGTAGCAATAAGCGGTACAAATAAAATAATACAGAAACCTTATAGAAGAATATTTTTCCCCAGAGTTAAATTAATTGTTGGAGATATAATAGATATAAAAGATATTTTGAAAGAACATAGTAAAAAAGAAGCTATCAGTATAATAGTTGATAGAACAATGAAAGAGATAAGTAAAATATACAATAAAATAAAATAAAATAGAAAAATAAGGTTTTTAATGCATAGGGATATAAAAACAGTTAAATATTCAGGATACTGTTTTGGTGTAAAGAGGGCTCTAAAATTAGCAGAAGAGGTATTAAAAGAAAATCAGGGTAAAAAAACTAAGATCTTTACTCTTGGTTCTATTATTCATAATTCAGGGGTCACAAATAAGCTGGCAAAAAAAGGTTTAATTTCGGTTGAGAAATTAGAAAAAATAATACCTGGTAGTATATTTATTATAAGATCCCATGGAATGTCCCCGGTTTTAGTTAATGAAATTAAAAAAAAGAATGTTAAGATTATTGATGTTACCTGTCCTTTTGTAAAGAAAGCACAGGCTAGAGCTGAAGACTTAAGCAAAAATGGATACTTTGTAGTGATTATTGGAAATAGAAATCACCCTGAGGTAATGGGAATAAAAGACTATGTATTAAATAAAAATTATACGGTAATAGAAAATGAAGCGGATGCAGAAAAAATTTCCAATAAGGAAAAAATAGGAGTTGTTGTCCAGACAACACAAACTATAGGAAAATTATGTTTGATTACCAGCAAATTACTGGAAAAGGCCAAAGAGTTGGTTGTATTTAATACCATCTGCAATACTACAAAAAAAAGACAAAATTCAACTAAAAAACTGGCAAATAGTGTTGATATAATGATAATAGTTGGTGGGAAAAACAGTGCAAATACAATACACCTGATGGAAATATCAAAAAAGTGCGGCGCAGTAACGTACCACATTGAAAATTATAAGGAAATCAAACCGGAATGGTTCAATAATGCTAAAAAGGTTGGAATAAGCGGCGGTGCATCTACACCTGTGGAAGATATAATGAGTGTAAAAGAAGCAATTGAAAAATTATAAATTATCAAAAAAAATAAAAACCTGTAATAATAATTGTATATTTTGTTTTGTAAAACAGCTTCCTGGAAACTTAAGATTTTCTCTATAACATTTTAATTAAATATAAGTGGGTAAATATGAAGGAAAATATTCCAAAAGTTGCTGTTGTTGGAAGACCAAATGTGGGAAAATCAACACTAATTAATAGAATATGCCAGAAAAATGAAGCAATAGTGCATAAGGAACCAATGATTACCAGAGATCGTAAATATTACAAGGCTGATTGGAATGGTAAAATTTTTTATCTGTTAGATACAGGTGGTATAGATTTAAAATCAAAACATAGGATGGATATGCAGGTGTTTTTACAGACCAAAAAAGCAATAGATGAATCAGATATTATTATTTTTATGGTCGATCTAAAGGAACCCGTATCCCCGTTTGATGAAGAAATAGCAGCGATCTTGAGAAAAACAGATAAGGAAATAATTTTTACCGGAAATAAGCATGATGATAAAAATGGTAATTTCTATATTGAAGATTTTTTAAAATTTGGTTTTGGGTATCCTATAAAAATATCTGCACTGCATGGTATAAATACAGGAGATCTTTTGGATGAATTAGTTTCTAAATTTAAAGAAGATTCTATAGTTATAGGAGAATATGAAGAAAAGGTTGTTCCAGGCATATGTATTCTGGGTAAACCGAATGCTGGCAAATCAACATTGTTCAATGCCATTATTAAAGATGAAAGAGCAATAGTTGATGAGGTTGAGGGGACCACAAGAGATAGTATTGACAGCATAGTGAATATAAATAACAGAAATTATAAATTTATAGATACCGCCGGATTAAGAAGAAAAAAGGATAAGGGAGGAGAACTGGAATATTATAGCGAACTAAGGACAATAAGATCCATAGAAAATTCAGAAATAAGTTTAGTGCTTATTGATTGCACTAAAGAAATAACCATCCAGGATTTAAAAATTGTAGAGACGTGTATAGAAAAGGGCGTGAGTATTTGTGTCATTTTTAATAAAATTGATATGGTGGATGAAGATACTATCGGTAACATTGTAAGTATGTTTGAACAAAAACTTAAATTTGCAGGTTATATACCGTTTCTAAAAGTAAGTGCATTGACTAAAAAGGGGATTGAAAATATTATAAAAATAATAGACAAGCTTCTTATAGAAAGAAGTAAAAAGATCCCTGATAGCAACCTTACTAATTTTTTTAAGGAGTT
>PEXF01000047.1:4312-6255 GCA_002779205.1 Candidatus Hydromicrobium americanum | reverse complement strand
AGCCCTTTCTTAAATTTAATCATTTAAATGGTATTGGATAAGTGCCTTTATTTTGTTTTAATGGTTTATTTGCAGGTTTGAATAAATACCTGAATAAGAATTCTACTCCTTTAAATTAAATGGTCAACGATTATTTTTACCGGAGAACTATCCAATAGCTAGTTTTATTTTTTTAATTAATTTTATATAATCAAATTGGCCGTGCTAGGTGGGGAGCTAGCGGTGCCCTGTAACTCACAATCCGCTATAGTGAGGCTGATCAACAGATATGAGGTTTATGATAGTGAGGTTTAGCGCTTATGTAAGTGATGTTGAAGGTCGGGTCTTGTGCAGCGGAGGATTACAAACCCCGTCAGGTCCGAGAGGAAGCAGCGGTAAGTAATATTCACCGGGTGCCACAAGGAAACCTGGCTGGAGTTAACTATATGAGTTGCACTTGTTATTATAAATCGAGATCTGGGGCACGGTCATTTATAACTAATTAAAATAGCTATATATTTTTATGGGTTACATTTCATTTTATAGAAAATGGAGACCGCAGGATTTTGGAGAAATAATCGGTCAAGAGTACAATATTAGAACCATTAAAAATGCTATATCCAATAATAGGTTATCACATTGTTATATATTTTGCGGTCCCAGAGGAACAGGCAAGACATCAACTGCACGCATACTGGCAAAGGCTTTAAATTGCATTAAAGGTACTACCCCGGATCCATGCAATAAATGTGAAAATTGTGTAAGTATATCCAATGGCTACAGCATGGATGTTGTAGAAATCGATGCTGCTTCCAATAGAGGAATAAATGAAATAAGAGAGCTCAGGGAAAAAGTAAAATATCTGCCTAATATACTGAGAAAAAAAGTCTATATTATTGATGAAGTCCATATGTTAACCACGGAAGCTTTTAATGCGCTGCTCAAGGTTCTGGAAGAGCCTCCTGAACATGTATTATTTATAATGGCCACCACTGAACCAAATAAAGTAATTCCTACTATAATGTCAAGATGCCAGAGATTTGATTTCTTTCCAATACCAATAGACAAAATCAAAGAGAGACTGGCAAAAATCGCCAAAAGTGAAAAAATAACCATAAGTGATTCAGCTCTGAGCTTAATTTCTAAATATGCAGATGGCAGCCTGAGAGATGCTGATGGCATATTGGAACAACTGGCAGCATTTGGTGAGGATAAAATTGAGCTCAGAGATGTTATTTCACTTCTCGGGGTCACAGATCTTGATATGCTTTTTGAATTTACAGATATTTTAATTGAAAAGAACTTGACCGGGGGTTTGCTTCTGGTAAATAAAATTACTGGCAGTAATCAAAACCTTAAAGTATTCGTATCCGAGTTTCTGGATCATCTGTATGATTTGTATGTTATTAAAAATTACAATAATCCTTTTGAAATTGTAAATATAAGTGAAGATTATAAAGATAAGTATCTGGGTCAGGCTAAAAAAATGCAAAAGGAAGAAATAGAGTTTTATATGGAACTGTTTACAGATTTGCTCAAGCAAATCAAATGGGGTGAAGGCTCAAAAGTCTTTTTCAAGTCAGCGGTAGTCAGAGCCATTAATTTTATTGTATTGGATGAAAAAGAAATAGGAAAGAAAACCAGACTTATGGAGACGCAGATAGAATCTTTAAGGAAAGAAATTGATAAAATTAATTCAATGCAAGAAGGTAATAAGAATTATCATAATCATAGAGCTGATGTTGATACCAGTGTTTATGAAAATGAGGATGATGATTTTGATATTATAAATAGCAGTGAAATTAATAAGATGGTAAGCGAGGTCGAAATTCAGACCAAACATACAGTAAGTAGGGGTAAAGCTCATAAATCAGAAATGGCTGATGCTGGAGTAGAAAAAAAAGATGAAGAAATTAGTTTGATTAATAATAATCTGGATAAAATCTCGCAAAGTTTAAAAAAGA
>PEXF01000047.1:0-4290 GCA_002779205.1 Candidatus Hydromicrobium americanum | reverse complement strand
GTTTACGGAAGCTGTGCCTTATAAAATAGAAAACGGCACATTGTATTTCTACCTGGATAAAGAAAAAGAATGGCACAAGGACCATTTAAATAAAATCAAAAATATCGAGTTGATATCCAGTGTGATAAAAGAAGTTACAGGTAAGGACTTTAAGATTGAATTCGAGCTTGGTAAAAAAATGGATAAAATTGATGTAATAAGTGATGCAGAAAGTGAAGCGAGCAGCAAATTAACCGGAGAAAGCAGGGCTGAAGATGCAGAAAATAAAGCCAGTAATAGTTCAAATTCAAAAGACGGGAGTAGTGAAAACAGCTGTACAGAAGAGGATATGTTCAATTATTTTGAAAAAAAATTTGATATAAAGGAGTAAAAATTGAGTTTAAACTATGGGAATATGATGAAGCAGGCAAAGATTATGCAGCAAAAATTACTGGAAATCCAGCAAGAATTAAAAAAAATGGAGTTCAAAGCTTCCGCAGGCGGTGGTGCGGTAAAGGTGAAAGTAAATGGTGATCAGGAAATTGTAGAAGTAAAAATTGATAAGGATATGGTTGATTCAGGTGACATGGAAATGATTGAAGATATAGTAATGGTTGCCATAAATGATGCTATAAAACAATCAAAAGATGAAGCTAAAAATAAAATGACAAGCCTTACAGGTGGTATGAATATACCCTGGCTCTTCTAACGGAAATTATAAATTACAGGGATACTGTAATAGATTTATTTACAATTATTAAACCAGTTGTAAACTACAGATGGCTTTATATATAAAAAGTGTAGAAAATTTAATAAACGAATTCAGAAAACTTCCGGGAATAGGCCCCAAATCTGCTAAAAGAATTGTATTCTTTTTGCTCAAGCTTTCCCATAGCGATATTGTAAAATTCTCCAAGAACCTGGTTGAGATGAAGGAAAAGGTTAAATTTTGCAGTCAATGTTACAGTCTTACCGAAGAAGATATCTGTCATATTTGCAGGGACCAGTCCAGGGATAGAAAAAAAATATGTATAGTTGAGGAAGTAAGTGATGCAATAATTGTTGAAAAAACTGGTGAATACAAGGGGTTGTATCATATCCTTGGCGGACTGCTGTCTCCCATAGAAAATGTCGGACCTGACGAGATAAGAGTACCCAGGCTGCTGGAGCGCGTGAAGGCTAATAATATTGAAGAGGTAATAATTGCAGTAAATCCCACTGTTGAGGGTGAAAGTACTGCTATGTATTTAAAAAAGATATTAGTCCCCCTGGGAGTTAAAGTTACTAAACTGGCAAGCGGACTTCCTGTTGGTGGTGACCTGGAATATGCAGATGAGATAACTATAGGCAGGGCAATTTCTGATAGAAGAGAACTTTAATCTACGGGTAGCCAAAACTATCCAGCTGTGTGCATTAGTTTATTAAAAAAATAAATTAAATGTGTTATAATTCAATGATTTTGTGTTTGCTTGAAAGCTTGTATCTATATTAAAAGTTTTTTCCAGTTAGTTATTAGAAAAATTTTCAAAGCAATAGTAATCTGTGATCCAGGTGAGTTATTTTTATCTACTAGGCTGAAAATTTTATGACGCAAATTTAAATATAAAGGAGTAGATTAAATATGAAAACAATGAAAACCATGGATGGAAATATGGCTGCAGCATATGTGGCTTATGCTTTTACTGAAGTAGCGGCTATCTATCCCATCACCCCTTCTTCTCCTATGGGTGAATATGTTGACGAGTGGGCTGCTCACGGCAGGAAGAATATGTTCGGGCAGGTGGTCAGTGTGAGCGAACTTCAATCTGAAGGAGGTGCGGCAGGAGCGGTGCACGGTTCGCTTGCGGCGGGTTCTCTTTCTTCAACTTACACTGCATCTCAAGGACTTCTTCTGATGATCCCCAATATGTATAAAATTTCAGGAGAACTTCTACCAGGTGTATTTCATGTAAGTGCCCGTGCTGTCGCTACACATGCTCTTTCCATATTTGGTGATCATTCGGATGTGATGGCTGTAAGACAAACTGGCTTTGGACTGCTGGCTTCTGGTTCGATACAGGAAATTATGGATCTGGCTGGAGTGGCTCATCTATGCGCAATTAAATCAAGAGTACCTTTCCTGCATTTCTTTGACGGTTTTAGGAGTTCCCATGAAATTCAAAAAATTGAAGTTATCGAGTATGAGGATTTTAAAAAACTGCTTGATGAGGATGCATTAAAACAGTTCAGGCAAAGGGCTTTAAATCCGGAACATCCGGTTACCAGGGGCACTGCTCAGAATCCTGACATATTTTTCCAGGCAAGGGAGGCATCAAATAGATTTTACGATAAAGTTCCGGAAATAGTAGTAGATTGTATGAATAAGATCAGTAAATTGACCGGCAGGGTGTATAAGCCATTTAATTATGTGGGAGCAAAAGATGCAGAATATGTAATCGTGGCTATGGGATCTGTTACGGATACTATTGATGAAACGGTCCAGTATCTGAATAAACTGGGTGAAAAGGTAGGAGTGGTTAAGGTTCACCTCTACAGGCCTTTTTCTAATGAGTTTTTCCTTCAGTCCATACCGGATACAGTTAAAAAAATTGCAATTCTGGACAGGACAAAAGAGCCGGGTGCAGCAGGTGAACCTCTCTATCTGGATGTAAAAAACGCATTCTTTGAAGTGGAAAACAGGCCGATTATTGTGGGCGGAAGGTATGGGCTTGGTTCCAAGGATACCACTCCGGGCCAGATAAAAGCTGTATTTGATAATTTAAAACTGGCAAGTCCCAAAAACGGATTCACAATAGGCATAAATGATGATGTTACTCACACCTCTCTGGAGATCAAAGAAGAGATTGAGACTGCTCCAGAAGGAACGATAAGGTGTAAATTCTGGGGGCTTGGCTCCGATGGTACGGTCGGAGCAAATAAAAATGCTATTAAAATAATTGGTGATAATACTGATCTTTATGCTCAGGGTTACTTTGCCTATGATTCCAAAAAATCCGGTGGACTCACTGTTTCTCACCTGAGATTTGGAAAGAATCCCATAAAATCTACTTATCTTATCACTAATGCAGATTTTGTGGCCTGTCATAATCAGGCTTATGTGGGACAATATGATTTGCTTAAAGGTTTAAAGAATGGAGGAACTTTCCTCCTGAACTGTCAGTGGAGTGTCGAAGAGCTGGAAGAGAAACTGCCTGCAAGCATCAAGAAGTATCTTTCCGGACATAATATAGATTTTTATGTAATAGACGCCACTGATATAGCGGCAGAGATTGGATTGGGCAGCAGGATAAATATGATTATGCAGGCTGCTTTCTTTAAGCTGGCAAAAGTTATACCCATAGATAATGCAGTAAAGTATATGAAGGAAGCTATAAAGGAAACTTATGGAGCAAAAGGGGATAAGATTGTGCAGATGAACTATCAGGCAGTGGACAGGGGCATAGAATCACTGAAAAAAGTAGATATCCCCGACAGTTGGAAAAATGCAGTGGAAGTGAAGGATATCAAGGTAGTACAGGAACCGGATTATATAAAAAATATCTTAAGAGTAATAAACAGGCAGGAAGGCGATAGCATCCCCGTCAGCGCATTTATAGGGGCTGAAGATGGAACATTTCCCCAGGGAACAGCAGCATACGAGAAAAGGGGCATAGCAATAAATGTGCCGGAATGGTTAAAAGATAATTGCATACAATGCAATCAGTGCTCTTATGTATGTCCCCATGCGGTTATAAGGCCTGTCCTGCTTACAGATGATGAAATGAAGAATGCTCCCGAGAAATTTGAAACTGTCGGGGCAAAAGGAAAAGGTCTTGAGCAGTTTGCATATAGAATGCAGGTAAGCATACTTGATTGTACCGGATGCGGAAATTGTGCAAATATCTGTCCGGCTAAAAATAAAGCACTAGTTATGAAACCTCTGGACTCGCAGGAGGTCCAGATTGAAAACTGGAATTTTGCTTCAAAAATTCCAGTGAAAGAAGATGTTATGCCTGCCGATACAGTTAAGGGAAGCCAGTTTAAGAAACCATTATTCGAGTTTTCGGGAGCATGCGGGGGCTGCGGCGAAACTCCATATGCAAAACTGGTTACCCAGTTGTTTGGAGACCGAATGTTGATAGCAAATGCCACAGGGTGCTCATCTATCTGGGGTGGTTCGGCTCCTTCGGCTCCCTTTACTATCAATGTAGAAGGCAAGGGCCCGGCGTGGGCAAATTCCCTGTTTGAGGATAATGCAGAGTACGGATATGGAATGGTTCTGGCCATAAAGCAGATGAGAAGTAGAATTGAAGATTATATGAAGCAGCTGTC
>PEXF01000088.1:4849-6322 GCA_002779205.1 Candidatus Hydromicrobium americanum | reverse complement strand
GATGGAAATACGAAAAGGAAAAAAGTACTAAATGTAATTAATAGGATTAGCCAGGATGTTCTACCAACACAAATAGATTATACCCCTGAAATGAAAGATAAAATCAAAAAACTTTTGAATATTAAAGATAATGAAGTTGATGAGAGATTGGATAATCATATTAAGTATCTACCATTAAACGATATAGTAAAGATAGATAAAGAGAAAGGTATCAAATATGATGTTTGGGGAATAGGCTGGGACCAAATACTTACTGAAGGATTTCATATAAGACGTCATCCATTATTAGAGTCTGACGACTTTACAGGATATAAATTTCCTGAACCAACAGATGAATTGTTGTCAATAATAAAAGAAAGGGGTCAAAAAGAAAGAAATTATTATTTTCTTTTATCTTTGCAGGATTTTACTCTTTTTGAGAGGTGTTGGTGTATTAGGGGATACGAAAATGTATTAATAGATATGTATTATAGAGAAAAAGAGATTAATTATTTACTGGATGGAATTACTGAGTTTAATATAGAAATGTCAAAGAGAATTGTAAAGATGGGTATTGTAGATGGGCTACGAACAGGTGATGATGTTGGAACTCAAAATGGTATGGTAATGTCACCAGAAATGTTTAGAAAATTTTTTAAAAAAAGATATAAAAAAATGTGGGAAGTCTACAAAGATAAAAATCTTCCTATTTTTCACCATTCTTGTGGGAACATAATAAAAATAATACCTGATTTAATTGAGATAGGATTAGATGTACTTAATCCAATTCAGCCTGAAGCTATGAGTCCAGATGAGTTATCAAAAAAGTTTGGTAGAAGATTGTCTTTTTTTGGGGGAATAAGTACTCAAAAAACATTACCGTTTGGGACTCCTCAAGATGTAAAAAATGAAGTTATTAATAGAATAAAAGTGCTTGGGAAAAATAATGGATATATTATATCTCCGTCTCATGAAGTTACATCAGATTGCAAGGATGAGAATTTTATTATGTTGATTAAAACACTTGAAGATTATAAGAAAGGTAAAATAAATATATTTTAAATTCTTTCTATTTATTGATTATAGTAAACATATTAAAATTAAAATTTTAATATGTTTTGCGAGTTTTTTATTAATCACATATGAGCATTGGAGTAATATATAGAGTGGAAAAATCAGAAACTAATATTTTTTTCAAGAGGTTGCAAGATTTATTATTTGAAAAATTTATAAAAGGCAACAAAGAAAGAGAAAATGATTTTAAAAAAGAAAATCTTATAAATATTCTATCCCCTGGAAGAGTAAATATAATTGGCGAACATACAGATTATAATTTGGGGCTTTCTATAAATACTGCCATAAATAAATATATATTTATAGCAGGGTCTAAAAATAAAACAGATCATGTAGAAGTTTTTTCCAGATACTTAAATGATTCCAATAAATTTTCATTGGAAGACATTACATTTGATAAAACCACAAGCTGGATAAATT
>PEXF01000088.1:0-4822 GCA_002779205.1 Candidatus Hydromicrobium americanum | reverse complement strand
TTCAGCACGGTTACAAGATCGGCGGATTTAGTATGGTTGTGGACAGCAGCCTGCCTATTGGTGCTGGTATTAGTTCATCTGCTTCTCTCGAGGTTGGAGTCGCAAAATTTATTGAAGAACTTTTCAATTTAAAAATCGATAAAATAGATACCGTGAAACTTTGTAATAGTGCTGAAAATAATTTTGTGGGGGTAAACTGCGGATTTATGGATCAGTTTTCTGTTGCTTATGGGAAGGAAAATTATGTAATTTATCTAAATTTTAAAGACCTGTCTTATGAATATATTCCTTTCGATCTAAAGGAGAATTTGATTTTAGTTATTAATTCTAAAGAGGAAAGAAATCTAGCGAATACTGAATATAATAAAAGAAGGCAGGAATGTAATGATGCGGTTCAGCCGATATCTAAAATAGTAAAAAATAAAAATATTAGATCTCTATCAGATATTGGTTTAGACATGCTATATGAACTAAAAAATAAGATATCTGAAGAACTCTTTAAAAGAGTAAAGCATGTTGTAACAGAAAATAATAGAGTTTTATTATCAAAAGAATATCTGCTCAAAGATGATATTGAGAAATTAGGTCAGGTATTATTTGAATCACATAACAGCCTGAGATATGACTATGAAGTATCAACTGAAAAACTTGATTATCTGGTTGATGAAATGAGTAAAATTAAAGGGGTTTATGGCGCCAGGTTAATGGGAGCAGGTTTTGGGGGAAGTGTTATTAGTATTGTTAAGAAAAGCAAAATTGATAGTATTACCGATATAATAGGTGGTAAGTTTTTAAAAAAATTCAATGTTTCTCCTGACTTTATAGAATGTTTGTTTTCAGATGGAACAAGAAGAGTGAAATTTTAGGAATATATCAAAGAATGAAAAAAGAAAAAGTAGAATTAACTAAAAAAGGAAGAGGAAAGGCCGGAAGCAGCAGTACCAGCAACAGAAGAAGTAAACCGTCTGGTAAAAATAAATCTTTGGTGAGCAGAGAATGCAAAGAAGATTTGAACCTGAAGAAGAGAGTAATAATAAAAAATGATGGAAGGTATTTGATATATTATGATTTTTAAGAAAATAAAGATTTTTAAATAGAATAAGGGAGGTAAAAAATACTCGAACTACGGTATGACCCAGTTAAAAATCAATTAGTAGCCATTGCAACTAAAAGGCAGAATAGGACTTTTTTGCCACCAAAAGATTATTGTCCTCTTTGTCCAACGAAAGATAGCAAAATAATAACAGAGATTCCGGAAAGTGATTATGATATCGTAGTTTTTGAAAATAAATTTCCAACTTTTGATAAAAATCCTGATAAGGTAGATAACGAAAGGTTAAATATTGGAAGTGATTTTCCGTATAAGCTAAAAGAGTCTAAAGGTATCTGTGAAGTTATTTGTTACACTTCAAACCATGATTTATTTTTAGAAGATATGCCGGTAGGGAAAATTGGTAATTTAATAAAAGTCTGGCAGGATAGGTACTTTGACTTAGGTAATAAAAGTTTTATTAAATATATTTTAATTTTTGAAAATAAAGGAAAAGAAATAGGTGTTACTCTTTCTCATCCTCATGGACAGATATATGCATTTCCTTATATCCCCCCAATTGCTCTTGAGGAGCTAAGGTCATCTCAAAAGTTTTATAGAAAAAATAAAAAATGTTTGCATTGTGAAATTATAAAAAAAGAATTGGAAGATAAAGAAAGAATTGTTATTGAAAATAAAGATTTTGTTGCATTTATTCCTTTTTATGCCAGGTGGCCATATGAAGTACACATTTACTGTCTAAGACATCTGGGGAGTTTGTGTGAACTGGATGATAGAGAAGTTACTTCTCTATCAAAAATAATTAAAGAACTGGTAAATAGGTATAATAAGCTGTTTAACTTTAGGATGCCTTATGTAATGATAATTCATCAAAAACCAACCGATAATAAAAATTATGATTATTATCATTTTCATTTTGAATTTTACCCGCCATATAGAACGAAAAATAAACTCAAGTATCTGGCAGGGTGCGAGTTGGGGGCAGGGACATTTATAAATGATACTCTGCCGGAGGAAAGAGCTGCTGAATTAAGAAGTATAATATTAGAAAAATAAAAGCACCCAACCAGTAAAAAACTCTTTTTTACTGGTTGGTCTAATGTGACGCTCCACGGGGCAAGCCCTGTGGCTTCTGCTTAGTTATCTAAACATTCTTTTTCTTGGGCTGAGTGCCTAATGGCTGCTCATATCTCCACAAGCGTTACTTCCCGTATGCCTTACGGTAGGACTTTTTTGATACTTAGACCAGAGCAGTCAACTTTTATATAGTTTACTAAAACATTCATTGAATCTTAAGTGGTTTTTTTGCCAATTCATCCCCGACGCAAGCATCGGGGTTTTCTTGGTAGTTCTTTATAACTTAAAATTATTGGTGATAGGATATCTTCTATCCTTGCCAAAAGCTCTGGGAGTTATCTTGATACCAGGAGAACCCTGTCTTCTTTTATATTCATTAAAATCAACCATATTAATTACTTCTCTTACTGTTTTACCTTCAAATCCCTTTTTTACAATAGAATGGTAATCCAGATCATCCTCTATATATGCTTTAAGTATGGGATCCAGGATTTTGTATGGGGGTAATTTATCTTCGTCCTTTTGGTTTGGTTTAAGCTCTGCTGAGGGAACTTTGGTGATTATTTTTTTGGGAATTATATTTGAATATTTTTTATTGATATACCTGCAGATTCTGTAAACCATTGTTTTATATACATCTTTAATTGGTGAAAATCCTCCTACCATGTCACCATAGAGAGTACAATATCCAACGCTTATTTCACTTTTATTGCCTGTGGACAGTACCAGCCAGCCGTTTTCATTGGCGGCAGCCATTATAATGTTTCCCCTTATGCGTGCTTGTATATTCTCTTTAGTAACGTTGATTTCAGAGTGTTTAAATATGGCACTTAAATTTTCAAGATAGCTGCTGTAAATATCAGAAATTGGGATAGTGGTATATCCAATACCAAGATTATCGGACAATTCTTTAGCATCGTTTATACTTTCCCTGGAAGAGTAGATGGAGGGCATTAGAATTCCACTGACATTTTCTTTTCCGAGAGCGAAAACAGCAATTACTGCAGTTAGAGCCGAATCAATACCGCCACTCAGTGCGATAACAACTTTTTCAAACCTATTTTTCTTAACATAATCACTGGTCCCTAAAATTAGAGCCTGAAGTATTTCATCTTCAGTGCAGCAAACATACCGGTTGTATTTGCCGGCGATTTTATTCTGTATATTTCTCCTGCCTTTTTTTTGATGGTATTTTAAATCAATGATAGGCAGGGGACTGTAATCCTTTTCCATTTTAGTTTTTTGATTTTTAAATTTGGTATCTTTTAGTCTTGCGGATGTTACTCCCCCTGTATCAAGGTCATATATTAACGCATCTTCTTTAAATGGTTTTGCGTGTCTTAAAATGTCACCCTTTTCATTTATAATTAAACTATTGCCATCAAATACAAGTTCATCCTGGCCTCCTACCAAATTTACATAAGCAATATTTACGCGGTTTTCTACAGCTCTGGTAAATAAAATTTTTCCCCTTTCTTTAATTTTTTCAGTATGGTAAGGAGATGCAGATATATTTATTACAAGTTCTGCGCCGCCTATAATTGATTGAATTTTTGTTGGTCCGGAAGAGTAATATATGTCTTCACATATATTAATTCCAATAAGTATTCCAGCTATTTTATAAATGTAATTCTGACTGCCTTTTTTAAAATACCTTTCTTCATCAAAAACTGAGTAGTTTGGAAGAAATTGCTTATTATATATAGATTTTATACCCTTATTATGAAGCACTGCTGCAGAATTATATATTCCATCATGTTCTTTGTTTACAAAGCCGATAACTGCAACGATATTTGTTGTAATTTTTTGTAATTTATACAGATACTTGATATTTTCATTGACAAAATCAGTTTTTAACAGCAAATCTTCTGGAGGATACCCGGTAATAGAAAGTTCTGGAAATATCACTACATCTACATCATTTTTCTTTGCTTCTTCGATATGGGAAGCGATGATGTTATAGTTTCCCTTAAGGTCTCCAACTGTTGGATTTATTTGTGCTAAATATAGTCTTAAAATAGATATTTTTTTACTCCTTTTTAAGATTTGTTAATCGACAATTTTTAATTATAGCTTGCATTATAACTCTTTTTACTAATTTAATTTACTTTTTATACAAAGGGGAAATTTTTCTAAGATCGGATATGATTTCTGGAATGACTTTCAGAAAATAATCTATCTCTTCTTTTGTGTTTTCAAAACCCAGGGTGATTCTTAGAGATCCATAAGCCTCCTCGTTTGAAAGACCCATTGCAACGAGTGTGTGTGAAGGTTTTAATGATGAAGAAGAACACGCAGAGCCACTCGATGCTGCAATACCAGCAAGGTCAAGCTTTAATACTATTGACTCTCCTTCTATATATTTAAATGAAAAGTTACAATTCCCGGGCAGCCTCTGGGTGGGATGGCCATTAAATTTGACTTCATCAATTTTATCTAAAAGGCTGTTTATTAAATAGTCTCTCATTTTTGTAACTTTTAGTATTTTTTCCGAAAGATTCTTTTGTCCAAGTTCCGCAGCCTTTGCCAGCCCTGCAATTCCTGGTATATTTTCTGTACCCGACCTTATTCCTCTTTCGTGTCCGCCTCCAAGAATTTGAGGCTTTATTTTAGTCCCTTTTCTTATATAAAGAGCTCCGACTCCTTTTGGACCGTATATTTTGTGACCGGAAATTGAAAGCAGGTCAACATTTA
>PEXF01000023.1:5970-6507 GCA_002779205.1 Candidatus Hydromicrobium americanum | reverse complement strand
TGTTTTTAACCGAAAAGGTGCGGAAAGTAAGATCTATTTTAACTTTTTTCCCATTATATGCTAAATCTAATGAAGCTTTACAAAGCGATAAAGCTCCTACAAAGCCTTGAGCAATTGATGGAATCTTATGATCGACAAATTCTTGTTTTTCTCTACCAACACACTTACTGTCTTCTCTTTTAACCCTGTTTTTTTCTTCTACAGTAATTCTTTGCAGTAACTTGGGCTTATTTCTTGCACTTATTAAACTCTCAAGTTTATATAGACCTTTTAATGAAATCTCTGTATCTTTTGGCTTCCAAACATCACTTTTCATAATATATCCAAAATGCGACTGCATCCCTGTAAAATCTATATTCATACCTATATCGCCATTTCCAATTAGAAGACAATCACTTATATCTTGTGCTGGTCTAGAGTAATAAATATTATGATAGCTAATTGGACTTATTGCTTTTGCTTTAGACTTCATTCTATTTTTCTCTTATCTCCTTTTCCCTTATTTTTTAAATCTTAATAAACATTTTACTTAAACGC
>PEXF01000023.1:0-5959 GCA_002779205.1 Candidatus Hydromicrobium americanum | reverse complement strand
TCCCCTTCATAATTTGCCGCTGAAATATAATAAATAATATAAGAAATGGAATTGTACTAATTGTAAGACCTGCAAAAATTAAATGATACTCAATAACATATTGTCCACTAAATGCTAAAATACCGACATTTAGAGTTCTCATTGCAGGTTTATTCATTAATATAAAAGCAAATAATAATTCTCCCCATATTCCAACACCAGTAATTGATGAAACAGCACCAATAGCAGGCTTAGACATCGGGAGTGCGATTCGCCAGAATACGCCCATTTCTGTGCATCCATCAATTCTAGCCGCTTCCTTAATCTCTATTGGAATAGACTCAAAATTTGCACGCATTATTAAAACGCTAAATGGTAAAAAAAATCCAACATACAAAATAATTAATCCTAAATAATTATTTCTAAGATGAAGATATCCCCATAAAACAAAAACAGGGATCAAAACTATCTGAATAGGAATTACAACTGCAAGAATAAAAAATTTATAAAATAATCCCTTACCATAAAATTTATATGTAGCTAATGCATAACCTGCTAGTGAAGCTACTATTATCAATAGAAATAAAGCACCACCTAATACTATTGCGCTGTTAAGAAAATACCGACTAATACCAACCTGTACACCTTCTCCAGTCCAAACAACTAACCAATTCTTAAACTGGGGTGGCCATGAAAAACTCCAGGGACTTAATATTATTTGAGATTTTGTTTTAAGCCCACTAAAAACCATAAAAATTATTGGGTAAATCTCAATAAATGTCCATAATGATAAGAAAAAATAAAGTACAATTTTTAAAATTAGATTTGTAATAAAAAAATTAGATTTAATACCAATAAATTTTCGGTTTCCCATCAGTTATCACCATGTAGATTTTAAAGACAAATCCCTCAATAATTAAAAAGCTATAACTATTTAGCCTCCATCTTCACAAATCGTAAGTAAATTAAAGAAACTGCAAATATTATAATAAACATTAATACAGCAATAGTAGAACTATACCCAAAACTTTGAAACCTAAATGCAACCCGATATAAATAAACTGCTAGGACACTTGATGAATAACCTGGTCCACCTTGGGTCAAAACCCATATTGTATCAAAAACCTTAAGAGAAAAGATTGTATTTAATAAAATAACAACACCCAACACTGGTTTTATCAATGGAAAAATAATAAACTTAATTCTTTGCCATAAATTAACACCATCCAATGTAGCTGCGTCGTGGACTTCAAGGGAAATGCCTTCCATTGCTGTTAGTAATAATAACATCGAGATACCAGTATACTGCCAAATACTAACAATAACAGCAGCATAAATTGATACCTTTGGATCAGCTAACCACTCTTTCGTTAATATTTCTAGACCTAATGTTCTTAATATTATATTTAAAGGTCCATAAACAGGATCCAAAATTCTTGTCCACAATGTAGCAACAATTGTCTGAGACATCATAACAGGTATAAACCAAGTTACTTTGAAAAATGCCCATCCTTTTACCCTTCTTTCTATAGCAACTGCTAGAAAAAAGCCCAAAATTGCAGTACCACCAACAGATAAAATACTATAGACTATACTATTTTTCAAAGATAGCCAAAAAAATTTATCTTTTATTAAATCCTTATAATTATCAAACGCGATAAATTTTTTTAGGCCTATTCCATCCCATTCACTAAAACTATATACAAATGCTTGGATCGCCGGATATATCAAAACTATAATTAGTATAACTATGGCTGGGGCTAAAAATAGATAAGCAACTTTGTTTTTAGTAATTTTCTCTTTTACTAAAATTTTCATAAATTTTCTCTATTAATATATCTCTAATATAACAAGCATCATTATTCTACATTAAAACCTTAATATTAACCCTAGGGAAACGAATCTATAATGAATCATATCCCTAGGGTTGTTGTTATTATCTACCAACCTATACGTTATCTATTCACCCATACGATGACTCTCAGCAATTTCTTCAAGAGTTTTACCAAGTTCTTCTACTGTTATAGTACCACCCAATACTTCCATCATTAAAAGGTTTCGTTGCTCACCTAGATCAGCTGGTGTTGTCTGAGCCCAACTAGTTGAAGCACCAAGCTTATCTATAGATTCCCACATATCAGCAGCTGGAAATCCAAGATTTTCTTTTATTAAAGCTGTATCAAGACCAATTCTCGCTGGTATCCAGCCCAACTTTGCTATATTCTCTTGTCTTTCTTTGCTTACGACAAACTTAAGAAATTCTTTTGCCTCATTGACAAACTTTCCTCCTCTAGGAATAATTAACCCATTTCCACTATAGATTGAAATCTGAGGAGTAATATCAGATTTTACTTGTGGTAATAGGAACCAGCCAAATTCAAACCCTTCAGGTGCCTCACTACTTATAGCACCTGCTCCCCAGCTTCCATCAGAAAGCATTGCTGCCTCGCCCTGTAGAAATAGTGCTCTATCCTCACCATATCCTCTAGCAAGAAAACCTTCAGCAAAAACACCTTTTTCTTTGAACTCTAGTAGTAGTTCATATGCAGCTAAGTAATCTGAATCTGTATAATGTGCTGTTGGTGTTGAACCCTCTTTCCAATTTATTCTCAATTCCTCGAATTTATCTTCAGAGTATACTCTCTGAGTTAGATTTTCTGCTATTAACTCAACAGTCCATGCATCTTTACCACCAACAGAAATACCTTCATAACCAGCATCTTTTAATTTTGTAATCATTAAATAAAATTCATCCAGTTGAGGGAAAATATCTGGAGGTGTTATTCCTGCTTGTATAAATGCCTCTACATTATAATAAATAACAGGGAAAAGAACCACATCTATATTAACACCATAAAAATGTCCATCCGGACTAGTATAAGCATTTATAGTAGATTGTGGATAACCATCATACAAGTTTTCACTTTCATATATATCATCTAAAGATTCTAATATACCAGCGCTAACCATAGATTGAAAATACTTTCCGTCAACCCAATACCAAGCTATATCTGGTTTATCAGCAGAACCAAAGATTTGAGGAGCTGTTTCTTTATATGTAATCGCTTCACCTGCTACATCTACTATAATATTTATGTCTGGATGTATTTTATTAAATGCATCAACATCTTCCTTTATCCTAGGTTCTGAACCAGGTTCAACTGTAAGACGAAGTTCTTTAACTTCTACAGCTTCCTCTTCAGCTGGAGCTTCTTCAACAACAGGTGCTTCTTCTGCTACCTCTTCTTCAGCAGCTTCTTTTTTACAACCTACACCCATAAACAACATAGATATTCCAAAAATAATTATTACCAATAATAAAAATACTTTTTTCATTTGAAACCCTCCACTTACAATGTTTAATAATTCTGGTATAATTTTTTCATTGAGATTTGTTGAGTTTATTTTTACTCTTCTAATCAGTAGTTCATAGCTTAACAAATCTCAATTTTTTTTAGCATCATCCACCTCCTTTTTATAAATTTAATTATCCACAACTAATATCTACCACCTCCCTTCTCCTGCTACCATAATAATTCTCTTTAATATTTAATAAATAATTCATTATTATGTTTTTAATTTAAATTTGCCATTAAACTAACATATTATATATAAATTGTCAATAATTAATCTTAAAATATCTTAAATTAATCATTATCTTAATATAAATTAATACAATTCCGCTTATGTAATAAAAAACACTCAGGTTTTTTGGATCATTTATATAATAAAGAAACACGCACAGCTATATAGCTGGAGAAATAAAAGGACTAACTAAATTCTCTATTAAATTAAGGGGTAAAATAAACATGTTTAACCTTTAAAATATTTTTTCCCTTTAACGAAAAGGAGGGGGAAATACTAAAAAGTATGAGGGTATCTATTAAATATTGGAAAAGTTCTATCTCTGAATTTAAAAATGACCTATATATACTATCTTAATTTTTCTCTAAATCAGTAATTTAGCATATAGTAATTTTTACTTCTTTTTGATATTTCTCTATATCCTCCTTGCTTAATCCCGTATCAGTTATTATCTCATCAAATAAACTAACCAGACCAATCTTTGTAAATGATATTCTGTTAAATTTGGAATGGTGAGTAATTCCAATAACTTTCTCTGCTAAAGATACTATTTTCTTTGTCAGCTCAGCTTCAAATGAACTCGGAGCCATCCATCCATCTTTTAGATTTATGGCCACTATACCAAAAAATGCCGTACCAATTCTTATACTATCGAAAAAATTTATTGCCTGAGAGCCAATAAAAATATCATCTGGCTCTCCTCTCCAGACTCCGCCACAACAAAGTATTTCACCGTTAAATTTATTTTCTCTCTTTAAGTTACATAATATATTGACGATATGTGGAGCTGCTGTAACAACATTGATATTTTTCTTTTGTCCCAATAGTCTCGCTAGTTCTAAACATGTGGTACCAGATTCAAGTAATATGGTACTATTATCAGAAATTCTTTTAACAGCTTCTGCTGCAATCCGTCTCTTTTCTTCCCTGTTATCATTGATCCTTTCTAAAAAAAATGGTTCCTGGAAAAAATTACTTTTGATAGCTGCTCCGCCATAAACTTTTTTTATAACCCCCAGTTTGGATAAAGTATCAAAGTCTCTTCTAACAGTTATTTCAGCAATTTCAAATTTTTTACTAATCTCAGGAATGGTTACAGTTCCTTTCGAACTAATATATTCTACAATTTTATTTCTTCTTTCTTCAGGTATCATTTTATGCATTACTCCTACTTATATATATTTAATAACAATTCTGCTAAAATAATAAATTTTCAAATTTTAATCAAATACTTATCCAACATTTATTAAGATTTTATCATAGCATTTTATATAATACTACATTTTTTAATATATATTAATATTATAAGTTATGAATCACTGTGAAGCAGGAATCCCTCTTCCTCTAGAGCGAAATGAGCCTCAATTTAATTTAATGTTAAAACGTGGCTTAATTTTAATATAGCTTCTTTTAAAAAAAATAAGCCCCGAGTTATCTTTCGCCCTGGCTTTATGCTTTAGGCTATTTGATATCTTGGGGCTCTGCCTTAGAACTTTTCTAAGGGATTTTTCAGAACTTTAACTTACTTATTACATTCTTTCGTTTGTAAATTTCAGTAGTTTCTGAAAGTTGCCTCCTGCTCTAAAGACAATTATAAATATAGCAAAAAGGTAAACCTACATCAAGAAAAATTCTTTCTTTCAGCAATTTTTAACTAGGTAGCTAAAACATTAAAATATTAAGCGCTAGAATGCCTCTAGAAGCGACGAAAATGGGCGTAGAATACAATTTATATATACCAAATCTGTTTTTAAAATTATTTCTTTGCTTATACTTTGTTTAGTGATCTAAAATCAATATTTAACCCACCATTTGTATAATAGCCTTTGTGAATTGTGCCACAAAATTGACAAGTACAATAAGGTCCATTAGGATCTACAGTATTTAAATATTTTCTGTATATAAAAGGGTCATCAGCAGTAAATAGATTCTTATCTTTTACTGAAAATTTAAACATCTCATTACCACATTTCTCGCAGATATAACTAACACCATCTTTTTTTGTTATCTTTTTTGCCAATTCAATCACCTTACTATGTTTTACCGTCTTCTTCTGATAGCTTCCTATTTTTTCTATCGCTTCTCTTATCAGTTTTATTCAATAATTTCTGCCACCAGGAAAGCCTATTATTTTTAATATATTTTTTTATATAGATTCGTAAATATAATTAAAAGGTAATAATTGAACCCAGCGCAGTTATTATAGTAATGAACCCGAAAATTATACTAACGACTAAAGCCCATGCTTTATGATTTTTCCTAAATATAAATATAAAAATCATAAAAATAAATATCCGATAATTAGAAAATATATCAAAAATAGTACCTAAAAAATCAGCCCAGCTTATAAGTAAAGAACGGAATATAATAAAGGCGATATAACCAATAACAGAAT
>PEXF01000119.1 GCA_002779205.1 Candidatus Hydromicrobium americanum | reverse complement strand
AAAATTAAATTCTTTAAGGAGCAAAGAGAAATAGTACCAATGCTTTCTTATCTTAAGGGAAAAAGAGATGAATACTGTGAATCTAACTATTAATGGGAAACTGGTTCAGGCAGAAAAAGGCTCTACTATTATGGAGGTAGCTTTAGCTAATGGAATTAAAATTCCTCATTTATGCTATGAAAAAGGCTTGAGTATTGCTGGAAGCTGTCGGCTCTGCATGGTAAAGATTAAAGGCAGGCCAGGCATGGAAGCTGCTTGTACAACAGAAGTAGTTGAAAAGATGAAGGTTATAACCTCTGATGAGGAAATAGATGAGGCGCGGAAATTGATTGTAGAATTAATCCTCTCAGAGCATAAGCATGATTGTTTAGTTTGTGAGAGTAATGGTCAGTGTGAGCTTCAGGATCTAGCTTATGAGTTGGGTATTGAGAAGATACGTTTTCCCGTTAGTAAATCAATTGAGCCCACTGAAGATTCCAGTCAGGTAATTCTAAAAGACCCTAATAAATGCATCCTTTGTGGACGATGTGTACGTGCCTGTGCTGAAATTACCGTTCAGAGAGTATTAGATTTTGCTGCTCGCGGGAGCGGTACATTTCTTATTTCAGGATTAGACCAGCCATTAGTGGATACTGACTGTGTCTCTTGTGGAGCTTGTATCCAAACATGCCCTACCGGTGCATTAACAGAAAAATTAGCTCGTTTTCAAGGTAGGAGCTGGGAGTTTCGAAAAGTACAAACTATTTGTCCTTATTGTGGAGTTGGCTGCCAGATAGAACTAAACATTAAAAATGATAAAATTGTGAAAGTCTATGGAGTTGAGGAGGGTCCTGACAATAAAGGGCATCTATGCGTTAAAGGACGTTTTGGATTTGACTATGTTCATCACAAAGACCGCCTTACCACTCCTTTAATTAAACACAATGGAAAATTTGAAGAAGCGAGCTGGGATGGAGCATTAAATTTAGTAGCCACTAAATTTAAGGAATTGAAGGATAAATATGGCAGTGATGCTTTAGCTGGATTATCCTCAGCTAAGTGCACTAATGAGGAAAATTATCTATTTCAAAAGTTTATCCGCATCTGCTTCGGCACCAATAATGTTGACCACTGCGCTCGTCTTTGTCATGCTTCTACTGTGGCTGGACTTTCTCGTGCTTTTGGCAGTGGAGCAATGACCAATTCTATCTGGGAATTTGAGAAAGCAGATGTTATTTTAGTAACCGGCTCTAACACTACGGAGACCCATCCGGTAATTGGAAACTATTTTAAACACCTGGCAGCTTATAATGGTACAAAATTAATAGTAGTAGACCCACGAGCAATTGAGTTAACCGAATATGCCGAAATCTGGCTAAGGCAAAAAAGCGGAACCGATGTCGCCTGGATTAATGGTTTGATGAATGTAATTATTAATGAAGGCCTTTATAATAAAGAATTTGTGGAAAATCGCACAGAAAACTTCGATGAATTCAGGAAAGTAGTCTCCAAATATACTCCTGGAAAAGTAGAGAAAATTACCGGTATACCTGAAGAAAAATTGATTGCTGCTGCAAGAATGTATGGAAAAGCAGATAGGGGCTCTATTGTTTTTGCTATGGGTATAACCCAGCATACTACAGGGACTGATAATGTTTTATCCTTAGCTAATTTAGCTATGCTCTGCGGCAATGTGGGGCGAGAAGGCACTGGCGTTAATCCTCTACGTGGACAGAATAATGTCCAGGGTGCTTGTGATTTGGGAGCCTTACCCGATGTTTATCCGGGTTACCAGAAGGTAAGCAAGGCGCAAGTTAGGGAGAATTTTGAGACCACCTGGGGAGTAAAGCTCCCTCCAAAGGAAGGGCTAACCGTAGTAGAGATTATAGATGCAGCAAGCAAAGGTGAGATTAAAGGGCTTTACATAATGGGTGAAAATCCTATGCTCAGCGACCCCAATCTTAATCATGTAAGAGAAGGACTGGAAAACCTTGATTTTTTAGTAGTTCAGGATATTTTTTTGACTGAGACAGCCGAACTTGCTGATGTAGTCCTACCTGGCGTCTCTTTTGCTGAAAAAGAGGGAACTTTCACCAATACATGCCGCAGAATTCAACTTTTACATAAAGCAATTCCTCCCATTGGAAAAAGCAGAGAGGACTGGAAGATTATCATGGAAATAAGTAAGAGAATGGGCTATCCAATGGCTTATCATTCGCCAGGAGAGATAATGGATGAGATTGCTTCTTTAACTCCTATTTATGGTGGTGTCCATTTTGATCGCTTAGGAGGGCAGGGCTTGCAGTGGCCATGTCCGAGCCGCGAACATCCAGGCACCCCTTATTTACATAAAGATAAATTTACTCGGGGAAAGGGTCTTTTTACTCCTGTAGATTATATCCCTCCAGCAGAGCTGCCCGATGAAGAATATCCCTTCCTTCTCTCCACAGGTAGAGTTCTTTACCATTTTCATACTGGCTCTTTATCCCGCAGGTCAAAACCACTGGATGGTATTGCCCCCGAAGGCTTTTTAGAGATTAGTCCACAAGATGCAAAAAAACTAAGAATTAAAAATAATGATTGGGTGAGGGTGAGCTCACGTCGTGGAAAGCTTAAAGTAAAAGTAAAAATCACCCACCATGTGGATAAGGGAGTAGTCTTTATGACTTTCCATTTTGCGGAATCAGCAGCAAATCTTTTGACCAGCGATGCTCTAGACCCTGTGGCTAAAATTCCCGAATACAAAGTGTCAGCCGTAAAGATAGAAAGAATTTAAAAATGAAGTTAAGAAATAAAGAAAAAGATGTCATTGCTCTTTTAAACAAAGCGCAAAGGGAAAACAAGCATAATTATATTACTGAGGATAAGTTAAAGCTTACTGCTCAGGAGGCAGGTTTAAGTTATAGTGAGGTTTATGGGGTAGCTACTTTTTATTCATTGTTTAGCTTAAAACCGCGGGGTGAGTATGTAATTCAGGTTTGCGACAGTGGACCCTGTCATCTAATGGGGTCAAAGAGTATTTTTAAGGTTTTAGAGAAAGAATTAAAGATTAAAGTTGGAGAAACAACAGCCGATGGCAGGTTTACTCTAGAGGAGGTAAGTTGTCTGGGGATATGCAATGAAGCACCAGCAATGATGATTAATGAGAAAGTTTGCGGCAACTTGACTCCTCAAAAAATTAGAGAAATTTTGAGAGAGTTAAGGAAGAAGAAATGATAAAAGAATTAAAAAGTCCCCTGCGAGTTGTTCTGGAGAATTATGGCAGGATTAATCCAGAAAGCATTGAAGAATATATTGCTCAAGATGGCTATGAAGCAGTGGGTAAGGTTTTACGGGAGATGAGACCGGAACAAGTACTCAGTGAAATTAAGGCCTCAGGCCTGCAAGGTCGGGGTGGAGCAGCATTTCCCACCGGTTTAAAATGGGAGTTTACAGCTAAAGCAAAAGATGCTCCCAAATATATTATCTGCAATGCTGATGAGGGAGAGCCAGGAACATTTAAGGATAGGGCGATTTTAGAAGGCGACCCTCATAAGATTATCGAGGGAATGATAATTGCTGGATATGCTGTGGGTGCCCATTACGGCTATATTTATATTCGTGGAGAATATCTTCTTTCCATTAATCGATTTAATAAAGCACTCAAACAGGCTAGAGAGCATAGATTCTTAGGTGAGGATGTTTTTGGAAGTGGATTTAATTTCCAGATTGAGATTCATCAGGGGGCAGGTTCCTATGTTTGTGGAGAAGAGACTGCTTTAATGGAATCTCTGGAAGGTAAACGCGGCAATCCCCGCTTTAAACCACCCTTTCCTCCAAGTAGCGGGCTTTGGGGGAAACCAACACTTATCAACAATGTAGAAACATTAGCTAATATCGCTCCTATTATTCTTAAGGGGTCAGACTGGTTCAGGACTTTTGGAACAAAAAAGTGCCCGGGAACAAAGGTTTATGCAATATCGGGGCATGTTAAAGAGGCCGGTTTGATTGAAGCTCCCATGGGTATTACTTTAAGAGAAATTATTATTGATTATGCTCAGGGGATGCGAGACAGTAAATTTAAAATGGCTCAAGTAGGAGGGACAGCAGGAGCTATTTTAGGTGAGGATATGCTTGATGTACCTCTGGATTACGCCTCTCTCGGAGAAAAAGGACTAGTTTTAGGCTCGGGAGCTATTCTGGTAATGGACGAGACTACCTGTGCTCTGGATATGCTCGAATGTTTCTTGAATTTTTTTAAACGTGAGTCCTGTGGCAAATGTATTCCATGTCGAGTAGGAACAGAAAAACTTCTGGAATTAGCCACCGCTATTTCTCGAGGAGAGGGTAAGGAAGATGATATTGATTTAATGCTTCATACGGCTAAAGTGATGCAAAAGACTTCTCTTTGTGCTCTTGGCCAATCGCTGATTTTACCCATTTCCACAACTTTAAAATATTCTCGAGAAGAGGTCACCGAACATATAAAAGGAAGATGCCCCACAGGGGTTTGTAAAATATAAAAAATCCAAAAAGAAAAAAGGAGTGGTATTTATGCCATTTCATTATGCAGATTCTCCCGCCAATGTTCTAACTAATCCTGCCCTGGACCCGAAGCAAAGATTCCGGAGTTTAAGGTCTGCGCTGTAAGTTTGAAAAAGATATGAAAAAAGGAATTGCGTTGGCATGGAAAAATTGGAAGGTAGAATTTCAAAATTAGGTAAAAAAATTAAAATTGAAAAAATTAAAGCTTCTTCGGGTAAGGTTGACTTAATAGACATTATCCCTTTTGAATTGCTTCTTACAATTTCCTTAAATGGCAGTGCTATTTCAACAATTTCATGCTCACCCGCCAATCTGATTGAACTTACAGTTGGTTATTTAGTTAATAACGGTTACATTGAGAACTATTCAGATATAGAACTTTTAAAAATTTGCCGCCATGATATTGGTAAGATTATCAGCAGGAATGATCTGTCTTCAAGAATCGAGGTAACTGCTGCTATTGATAAAGATAAAATCAGATATTTAGACAATTTAAAATTCATATCTTCAGAATGCTGCAGTATTGACGATTTCATATTTGAAAAAGGTTTGAAGAAAATAAAGAGCAATCTCACAGTTGCGTCTGACATTGTGCTTACCCTAAATAGGGAAACCCTAAATCAGCAAAGGTACAAGAAAGAATTTGGCGGTTTGCACAGCGCTGCCTTATTTAATAAGAATGGTAACTTATTAAACCTGGCGGAAGATATCGGAAGGCATAACTGTATTGATAAAATTGCCGGCTTTATGTTAATAAAAAGGTTGTCCCCTGAAGATAAGATTATATTTACTACAGGCAGACTGGGCATTGATGTAATTTATAAGATTTGTAGGATGCAAATTCCGATTATGGTCACGAATTCTTCTGTGACTTTTAGTGCTGCTGCCCTTGCAAAAAAAATAAATTTAACTGTTATTGGTTACGCCAGAGGTGGCAGGTTTAATATTTATTCATGGCCACGGAGAATACTAAGGTGAATCTAACAGGAATAGTTCTGGCAGGGGGTAAGAGCAGTAGATTTGGCTTCAATAAATTGAAAATCAAAGTTGATACTGTACCATTATTTATAGACCAGATTTTTAAATTAAGTTTTTTTTGTGATGAAATAATAATAAGCACTTCAAAGAGCCACTACCCGATTGTTTCTTCTGAATTAAACAAAATCAGAATATATCAAAAAAAATATAATTTTGATAAAATAAAAGTTTCTAATATAAAAAAATATCTAAAAACAAATTTTAAAAATTTTCCTGAAAAAGTTTCAACATATCCAAATATAAAAACAAATATAAGAATTATTTTAGATGAAAGTGATGTTGACAATTTAAATACAAGTAATTCCTTAAATATCACTAATTCTGAAAAAATTACACCAAGCCATAAAGGAAAGGGTCCTGTAATCGGCATCTATACAAGCCTTGCGAATGCATCATATTTCTATTCCATAATTGTTGCGTTTGATATGCCCTTTATTTCTTATAATTTGTTAAAATCGTTGGTTTATGAATCCGGAATAAATACTGAAGAACCAAGCAGCAGTGAGCCAGCAACAATATCCTATAATTATTCTAAGAAAAGGGATGCATATATAATTAAAACCGAAAAAGGTTTTGAAGTCCTCTGTGGATTGTATTCCAAAAATTGTCTTGGTATCTTAAAAGAAGATATCGGAAAACAAAAATATAAAATATCGGATATTTTTAACTATCTGGATATTGAAGTAATTTCAATTAATAAGCTTAAGCAAAATGGGATAGATAACCTTAATTTTTTTAATATTAACAGATTGGAGGATTATTATAAGTTCAAGAATTTGTGGCAGAATAAAAAGCCACTATTAAATACAGGCATTTCATTTATTGAAACATGGGCTGACTTTTTCTTCAGGTAAGCTCAGCTATGACAGTTATCTTATATTTGTATTTGATAAATTTATACTGTTAGTTATACT